>DATNET010000038.1:0-5707 GCA_035606745.1 Tepidiformaceae bacterium | reverse complement strand
GAGGTACCCACACGAAGTCCGTCAACCGTCAGTCGTCCAGCGAAAGAGGCACGCTCGGGCCTCGGGCCTCGGGCCTCGGGCCTCGGAACTCTCTTACCCCTGCCCCTTCGCCTGCAACATCACATACCGCGACCCCGCCATCCCCACGTAATCCTTGATCTCCGCATAGCGGTCACGCATCGCCTTCATGTACTCGTTTCGGGGTAGCCGCCGCCTTACGTAGCCCGTGCCATCCGGCACGTCATCGACCTTCTTCGCCACGACCAGGTACAGCGGCCGCACGGTGATGGAGCCCGCGGCGAAGTCAGGGTTGTGGCTCGTTGCACGGCACTCGAAGAAGCCGATCATGTCGAGCGTCCCCACGGTCGCGCCCATGCGCTCTTTCGCCGCCCGGCGCACGAACGCTTCCGCGCTCTCTCCCTCTACGGCGCCCTCGATCGTGTCCCAAAACTGCTCATCTTCGCGGCGTGTGACGTACCCCTTATCGGCCATCATCACGAACGCGTAGGCGTAATTCACCGGTGCGTATTCAGGCAGCTCCTGTTCGTCGATCCAGCGTCCGCGCCACTGGTCGTTCAAGTTCAGCTCCTTCTTGAACGCCGGGCGCGGCTGGTACATGTTCATCATGTCTTGCATGGTCGGGATCTGACCCGGACTTGGGAAACCCATTAACGTGTTCTCCGTCGTAAGAATGGCTTGGCGACAACCGTTGCGGTCGCCCCGCCAACCTCCAGGGGTTGGCCCGGCAACGCAGCCTGTGATTCGATGATGCCAAGCGCGATGGTCGCGTTCAATCCATAGGAATGCACGCACGAACCGAGCGTCCCGGCGTCTCTCGACCCCTGCGTGATTGCTGTCCCGGAGGGTACGCTATTCGGCCCCTCTACGAGTAGCGCGGCCAGTATTCGGCCTTCGTCGCCGCCCGGGATCCCAAGCAGCACATCGAGGTCCGCCTCCGCTGGCGACAGCCCCGCGACGAGGTCCGGGTCGAATGCGGGGATACACCCCTCCACACGCGCACATTCGGCCGCTTCGTACCCGCAAAGCTGCACCCCGCCGGCGGTCAACGTCTCGATCACATGTTGCGCTACGGCCGGCGCCAGCATGAAGGCGAAGCCATCCTCGCCCGTGTCACTCGTCCGGATGGCGAGGCTGCGAAAGCCATGAAACTCGAAGGCCGCGCAGTGCAGCGTCTGAAGCCTCGCGGGCAGGCCGCTGCCGAGGTTCGCGCGCGCCGCCGGCTCCGCTGCCGGGCCGGCCAGTTCGATCAGGCAGGTGCTCTCCGTCCGGTCGTCAATGCGCACATCGAAGTCCGCCTCCACGGCCGCCCTCAGCCGGCCGTGCATCTCATCCCGTTGCCCCGGTTCACCCAGCACGAGGTACGCGATCCCGCCCGTCCGCGCGATGACCGCAACATCGCGGATTGTCCCGCCCTCGTCGAGCGCGACGGTGCGCATCGCTCGACCTTCCTCTATCTCCTCCACGTACCCGGCGTACACCCTTCCCAGCACGACCCCGGCATCGGTGCCGGTCACCAGGAAGCGGCTCCGCTGCGACCGGTCGATCACCACCGCGCGCTCACGCAGCGCCGCGTACTCCGCTGCCGGGTCACGGTATCGTTCCGGCAGCGACCATCCCCACCGCGTCCGGAACGTCGCGCCGGCGGCGGCGTGCAGATTGCGCAGGGCAAGATGAAAGACGCGCTCTGGCGGGCCAGTCATTCGGCTACGAACGTCCGCTTTCCGTCGCGCTCGGTCAGCCTCCCCACGCCCGGGAATGCGTTGTGCCCGCAAATCAGCAGGGCGCGTTCCCGGACGGCGCGCTCGACAAACCGTTTCTTCGATTCCAGCGTCACCAGCGGCAGCACATCGAATGCCGCGATCCAGCTCGGCCGCTCCGCCTGTACGGCGTTGTGGACGAGGTCTCCGGTGTAGATCCCCGTCTCGCCCTTCGAGGCCAGCACAATCGACGCGTGGTCGGCGGTGTGCCCGGGCGTCGGCAGGAAGTGCACGCCGTCAACAAGTTCCTGCTCTCCCGTCACGAGTTCGAGCTGTCCCGAAGCTTCCAGTGGCGCGAAGTTGTCCGCGAAGTACGTACCGCGGGTGCGCTCATTGGGATGCATCGCCACCGCATATTCCCCCGCCTGCACGTAGTAGCGTGCGTTCGGAAACGCTGGCACCACGCGGTCGCCTTCGCGGACCGTGTTGCCGCCGCAGTGGTCCGCGTGCAGATGGGTGTTCGCCACCGCGGTCACATCCTCCGGCGCGATACCGAGCGCCGCCAGCTCAGCGATGAGGTGCCCGTAGTCACCCGGGTAGCTGCGTTCGCGCACCGCCCCGGTGAGCTTGTTTCCGAAGCCCGTGTCAGCCACGAGGATCTCATCGCCGCTGCGCACGACCATGCAATTCAACCCCAGCGGGATGCGATACTCCTCGTCAATGTTCTCACGTCCGATAACCGGCTCCCACATCACCCGCGGGATGAGCCCGAAAACCGCACCACCATCCAGCCGGAACGTCCCATCCGAAATGATGGCCACATCGAGGCCACCAACCCGGTAATGCGCTGCTGCCATCCTCGAACCATAAACAGGGAACAGGGAACAGGGAACAGGGAACAGGGAACAGGAACAGGGAACAGTGGGCCACTCCTCACCCGGGCATGTCGGCGGTCTCCCGGCGTTGGTGGCTTGCAACGAGAGCGATTGGATTGGGAAGGCTCCCACACTGTTCCCCGTTCCCTGTTCCCAGTCTCGTCTATACTGGACTACGTGAATGCCGACATCGTGCGCGAGTTCTCGGCCGCCATCGCCGGCCCCGACCACGAGGTCGACCTCTTCGGCGCCGCCATCGCAATCGCGAACATCGGCCGCCTCGACAATCCCTCCCATCCCGTCGATGGCCACGCCATCGCCCGCGAACTCGACCTCATCGCCGAAGCCGTGCGTGAACACGCCGGTAGCCCGCATGAAGGCCACCCGTCCGCGACCAATTCGCTCGACCCGGGCGTCCTCGCCCACGCAGTCGACCATCAACTCTTTACCGTCCTCGGCTACCACGGCAACGCAAGCGACTACAACGACCCCGCGAACAGCTACCTCGACGAAGTCGTGGCCCAACGCTCAGGCATTCCCATCACGCTTTCCCTCGTGTACATGGAAGTCGCTCAACGCATCGGCTTGCAGTGCGATGGCATCGGCTACCCCGGGCACTTCATCATCCGGTGCGGCGGCCCGGAAAGCCCGATCTACGTGGACCCGTTCCACCAGGGAGCGCGGCTCGACCGCGAAGAGCTGCTCGCTGGCCTGCGCTCGGTCCACCTTGGCGGCGCAAGCCCCGAGTCGTTCCTTTCGGCCATCACCCGCCGCCAGATGCTTCAACGCATGCTCAATAACCTCCACCTGATCTTCCGCGAGCAACGCGACATCCCGCGCTGGCACCTGACTGTCGAATTGCTGCTTGCCCTCGAACCCTGGAACGCCGCGCTTACCGGTGAACGAGGCATGCTGCACTATCGCCTCGGCGAACCGCAAAAAGCCCTGGCCGACCTCGAGCGGTACGTCGGCGCCTCGGCGAACACGCAACATTCGACTTCCACCGAGGGTTCTCCGGTCAGTGCGGGCGCCCTTCGCCTCCTGGATGAACTTCGCCTCCACTTTGGCGACGCTGAGGGCCATCAATGAGTTGGGAATCACGCTCTCGTCCGTCCCAGGCGCGTGGCCATCACACCATCCAGCGTTCCATCGCCTGGTATCTTCGCCAGCTCAGCAAGCTGATGAACGTCCTGAGCGACGAAGAGCTCGACCGTCTCATCCCACTGCTCACCGAACGCCGTTTCAAACCGCGCCAGGTGCTCTTCTCCGCTGGCGACCCGCCCGAGCGCGTATACCTGCTCCTCAAAGGGCGCATCAAGATCTTCCGTGTGGCCGAAAACGGTAAGGAGATCATCCTCGATGTCGTTGGCAAAGGCGATGTCGTGGGCGACATGGCCGTGGTCGAAGACGGCGAACGGACCGCCTGCGCCCAGGCCATCGACGAAACCGACGCCCTCAGCATCTCCTGGGAAGATTTCACCCACCTCGTCCAGCAGTCCCCTCGCCTCGGCTTCGCCATGATGGAACTCATGGCTCGCCGCCTCGCCGGGATGCAGCGCACGTTCATGAACATCGTGTCCAAGCCCGTCTCAGCGCGCCTTGCCGATACCCTCCTCAACCGCCAGGACGAAGGCATCGTCTACCTCGGGCTTACCCACCAGGAACTCGCGCAAACGATCGGGACGAGCCGCGAGACGGTGACCGCCCTGCTTAGCCGCTTCGTTGCCCTCGGCGCCATAACGCCGATCGCCGACGGCTATCGCATCACCGACGAAGACCTTCTCGACGACATCGCCAACGGTGACCTCCCCGTTTCGCCACGCCATCCGGTCGGCACCCAACCCAGCACGCTGGCCCCCTGATGGCCAACACCCCCGGGACGCGCACCCGCGAGCCCCTCGCGACTGCCCACGAGGGGCCGGCGATCATCGCCCATCGTGCCGGCAACAGCCGTAAACTCGTGCGCGCTGCCCTCGCCGATAGCCCAGATTTTCTCGAAGTGGACCTCTGGCTCCATCGTGGCCGGTTCGAAGCTCGTCACGAGCGAGCCGCCTATCCGCTGCCGCTGCTCGTCGAGAAGTGGTATCTCAGCTTCGTCCCCCGCCATCCCTTCAGCCTCCACGACCTTCTCGTGGAAGCTGGCCCAACCACCGGTATCTTCCTGGACCTCAAAAACGGAGCGGGACAGGCGGCCGCCCTCGTCCGCCGCTCGCTCGATTCCGCGCCCGGCCACCCACGCGTCGCCGCCTCGGCGCAGCAATGGGCGCTCCTGCGTGCGCTGCGCGCCGTCTGCCCCGAAGTGGACTGCCTGTATTCCATCGATGTCCTCGCCAAGCTCGACCTCTTTCTTTCCATAGCGGACCGCGATGCCATACCGCACGGGGTTTCGTGCAAGCACACGCTCCTGAGCCGCCCCGTGGTCGAACAGCTCCACGCACGCGGCTTCGCCGTCGTGGCCTGGACGGTCAACGACCTGGACCGCGCCCGTGAACTCGCAAGCTGGGGCGTCGATGGCATCACCACGGAACGTGTCGCCGAGGTCCGCGCCGCGCTGAAGATTCCGGCTCCCGCCACCACATGAAGGCCGTCCCGCGCCCACTCTCGGTCTATGTCCACATCCCGTTCTGCACGGTCAAGTGTGGCTACTGCGACTTCAACGCCTACGCCGGGCTCGAATCGCTCCACGAGAGCTACCGTGACGCGATCGTTGCCGAGCTTCGGGCCAGCGCTCCCGCCCTTGATGGCTACACTGTGGGCACAATCGCGTTCGGCGGTGGCACCCCCGGCGAAGTGCCCGCCGGCGACATCGCGACGATCATCGCCGCGGTCCGCGATGCCGCCGCCGTCGAAGAGGGCGCCGAGATCAGCCTAGAAGCCAATCCCGGGACCACCGATGCGTGCGGGTTGGCGGCGCTTCATCGCGCGGGCGTTACCCGCATCTCCTTCGGCGCACAGAGCTTCGACGCCGAGCAGCTGCGCTTCCTCGACCGCATCCATTCCCCCGAAGCGATTGGGGCGACTGTGCGGCTGGCGCGCGCCGCCGGCTTCGAAAGTATCAACCTGGACCTCATCTACGGATTGCCCGGGCAAGACCTGGCTTCGTGGCAGCACACG
>DATNET010000447.1:0-3641 GCA_035606745.1 Tepidiformaceae bacterium | reverse complement strand
CGTCTGGGCCGCGAGCTGGTGGCTGTACCACGTCCTCATGCTGGCGGCGTTCGTGACGCTCATCGTCGGCTGGGCCATCGAGGCTGCCAGGGCGAAGTCCCTTGTCGTCTTCTCTCGTGCGATCGAACTTCGCGACGAACTCAACCGGGCCACGGTCGCGGCGCCGGAAGCACTCGCGAGCCTCGAAGCGGCCATCGCCAGCAAGGACGAATACACTCGCCACCACATGACGCGCGTGGCCGCCTACGCGGTCGCCATTGCCCGCGAAATGCGCCTGGACGATGCGACCACACGTATGACCGAAGTGACGGGGCTCCTTCACGACATCGGCAAGATCCGCGTCCCGGATGCCGTGCTCATGAAGCCCGGACCGCTGACCGATGACGAATACGCGGTCATGAAGCAGCACGCTGCCTGGGGCGAGCACATCACGCGCCAATCCAAGGTCCTCTCGCACGTCAGCCGGGCGGTCGGCGCCCACCACGAGAAGTTCGCCGGCAACGGCTATCCCGACAAGCTCGTCAAAAACGACATCCCCATCGAAGCGCGCATCGTCGCCGTCGCGGATACCTATGACGCACTCACCACGAACCGCGTCTACCGTCCGAAACGCTCGGTGGCCGATGCAGTCATCGAGATGCGCCGGGTCGCCGGCACACAGCTCGACCCGCAGTGCGTCGAGGCGTTCGTCGGCTGGCTGGAAAAGACCGGCCGTTTCCAAACCGGCGCCGATGCGCTTGCGGCGTAAATTCGAGGGAGCTTGCTCGCTGGACCGGTACGTCGTCGGACAAGCGGCGGTAAACCAGCGCAAAAGCTAGCTCGCGTTTCGACGCCCGCTCACGTTCGCGCCACCTCTGTTCTCGCGGTAGGATTGTGAACCGAGGAACGAACGGTGGCTGAGTTTTCCATCTACCTGTTCTGGACGGGCTTCGCCACCGCTGGCATGGCGACGGTCCTGTACATCGCTTACGTCGCGAGCGCGTCTGTCTCTCTTCACCGGGTCAGCGCGCAGACGGAGATGGGCACGATCACGCTGTCCGGCGCGACGGGGCAGCCCAACCCCAGCCTCGGTTATCTCGCCACCACCTTCACGGCGTTCACCGTGCTGTTCCTTGGTGGCCAGGTGGCAACGCGTTGGGCGGCCACCGGTCACGCGCCCATCTCGGACCTCTACGAGTTCACGGCAGCGTTTGCCTTCGGGATTTCGGCCGCCTACCTTGCGTTCGAAACGCTGGGCGGCCTGCGCCGGATCGGCGTCCTTGCGATGCCCATCGTGTGCATGATGCTGTTCATCGCCACACTCTTCCCCACAACCATCACACCGCTCATCCCCGCCCTTCAAAATGGGCCGCTGCTCACCATCCATGTGAGCACGATGATGATCTCGTACGCCATCCTCACCGTCGCCTTTTGCGGCGCCGTGGTCTACCTCGTGCAGGGCGGCGAGGGCCATCGCCGCTTCGCTTCGCTGCCAAGTGCGGATGCGGCCGGCGACCTCGCGAACAAGGCCGTGATCATCGGCTTTCCCCTCCTCGGCCTGGGCATCGCGCTGGGCGCCTGGTGGGCGAACAGCGCCTGGGGCCGCTACTGGGGCTGGGATCCGAAGGAGACCAGCGCACTGGTGACGTGGCTCAGCATGGCCGCCTACTTCCACGCACGCGCTGGTACCGGCTCAGTCGCAGGCGCGCCCGGCATCCGCAAAATCGTGCCCGAACGCATCCGGCGGGGCTGGCGGCCCGACCCGATGTGGTGGCTGATCGTGATGTGGGGCCTCGTCATGTTCACCTACTTCGCCGTCAATCTCTGGGTCAGCGGCCTTCACAGCTACGCCGGGGTGTAGTGCTGACAGCACTTCGGCCGTCGTGCTGGACAACGCCAGAATGCGGCCTTGCCGTGAACGGTGCGCGCGGTGCTGTAGGCTTTAGGCATGACGCACCCCTGGCACGACATCCCTGTTGACCCCGAGAAGATCAGCTCCAACCTCCCGGTGGTGGTGGAAATCCCGGAAGGGAGCAAGAACAAGTACGAGTTGGATAAGGACAGCGGCCTGCTGCGGCTCGACCGCGTGCTGTACAGCTCCGTGCGATACCCGGCGAACTATGGCTTTATCCCGCGCTCCTATTGCGACGACGGGGACCCGCTGGATGTCCTCATCCTCGGGCAGGAGCCTGTGATGCCGTTGACGATCGTCTACGTGCGGCCCATTGGCGTGATGCACATGCGCGACCAGGGCAAGGCCGACGACAAGGTGCTGGCGGTAAGCGCAAACGACCCGGCGGTCAACCACATCCACGAGCTGGGCGAGGCTCCGCCGCACGTCATGGCGGAGATCAACCGCTTTTTCCTCGACTACAAGGTGCTCGAAGAGAAAGAGGTGTTGGTCGAACCGTTCGAAGGGCGCGAAAAGGCGCTCAAAGTGATTGCGCAAGCGCTCAAGGATTACTGGACGATGCGCAGCATGGAGAAATGACGAGGGCCGGGCGCCGTGCTGCCGGGGTGGCAGGCGCACCCGGTTCGCTTCATTCCGTTATCCGGGTCTGGCACGGCGGCATGATTGCGAGGTGCGCCATATCGTGGCCGGGCTGGGCGCCATGCCAGTGCACCTCGCCTGCGGGAATGTGGACGATGTCGCCGGCTTCGACGTTGCTATCGCCAGTGGCGTCGCCAACGGTCCCCTGGCCTTCGGTGATGTAGAGCACCTGGTCGGCGGTGTGAGTGTGGCGCTTCGTCCGGGCGCCGTCGTGGAAGTGGACAATGTTCGCCCCGACCTGGGAGGCATCGGCACTGACCATGGAGCGCATGGACACGGTGCCGGTGAAGATGGGGTTGTTGGCGGTGACTTCGGAGGTTTCGCTGCGGCGGATGACGTTCATGCGCGAGTTGTACCGCGTGGACCAGGCGTTGCCAAGGAGGGTGGGTGCTTGGGGTGGAAGGTGGGGGCGCATGGATGTGGTGGCGCGGTCGCCGAACAGAGTGTCGGCTGGACGCTCTCGGCTCCGGGGAGCGTCGCGGTTCGGACTGCGGCGTAGCGGGCTGGGGGTGGGGCCTGGCGGTTGGGGCGAGGTTGGCTGCTGGCGCGCGCTTCCTTACGGTCGCGGTACGGACCATTGGGTTGGCTGGCGGCTCGGGGGCTGGCGGTTCGGGTGGGTTGCCTGCTGGCGCTCGGCTTCCTTGCGGTCGCCGTACTGATTGGGCGTAGACCGCGGCTTGATGCGTCGACTCGCGCGCGCCCTATAGCCGTCGCCATGCTGATTGGCGATGCTGGCGCAGCGCGAGGAGGGTGGGCGACCGTTGGGCGAGGCTGTGTAGAATTTCGGGCATGCCCGAAGCGCTAAGCAGCGACGAGATCCTCGAGGAGGCGTGCCAGATTGCGGCGAGCCAGCCTGGCGGGACGCTCGCTAGCATGCACGCTGAAGATGGCACACCGTACGTCACGTTCGTGCTGTTCCACCTGCGGGCAAATGGCGAGGTGCTCTTTGGCAGCGGCCAGAGCCCGCAGCATTCGCGGAATATGCTTGCGACGCCCGAGGTTTCGTTCCTTATTGACAACCGCGAGGTGATTTTGACGGAGTGGGCGGCGTTCAATCGCGTGGTGATCGAAGGGCGCTGCAGCCCGGTCGACCCGGAAGAGCCGGAGTACG
>DATNET010000423.1:0-4234 GCA_035606745.1 Tepidiformaceae bacterium | reverse complement strand
GATATCGCGAACACCGCGCTCTTCCTCGCGAGCGAGGAATCCAGCTTCTTCACGGGCGAAATCATCTTCCCCGATGGCGGCCTGTTTACGGGCTGAGCGAGTTGATTTTGGATTTTGGATTGCCGATTTTGGATTGCCATGGACGGTGAGGTCGGGATGTATCTGCGGGCGATCGAAGGTAGCCTTGCCCGGATCGTTGGCTGCCTTGCGGGACTTGAGGATGAGGCGCTCCATTGGGCGCCGGTGGCCTCGGCCAATTCGCTTGCGGCGATCGCCAAACATTCGCTCGCAAACGCCGAGCGCAACGTGTTGGGCACGTTCGTTGGTGAGCCTTACGATTGGCACCGCGATGACGAGTTCCTCGCTGATGGCGAAACGGGCGAGTCACTTATGGCTCGATGGGGCCAGCTCCAGTGGCGCATACGAGAGGCGCTGGAAGAGGCACCGGCGTCGAGGCTTACTGACACCGTTGAACATGCCCGCATGGGTAGCGTCAGTGGCCGGGCGGTTCTGCTCCAGGCCGCCCGCCACGGCGCCGAGCACGTTGGTGAGGCTGAACTGACGCGGGCGCTCATCGAAAGCAGGCGTTCCTAAAGCGGGCGTTCCTGGGGTGAGCTTCCTCGGCCACCAGCGCTGCGTGGTCAGGCCGCGGGCGGGGCACCGCTCACTGGAGCGAGCTGCTCGGCGAGGTGGATGCGTTCGACGAGTTCGCGACGCGCAATGAGCCCGATCATGCGGCCGTTGTCGAGTACCGGCACCTGGTTGAGGCTGTTCTTGGCGATCAGGTTCAACGCTTCCAATGCGCCGGCATCGGCCGAGACGGTCACGATTTTGTCGCGTGGCGTCATCACTCCCTGTACGGGGGTGTTCGGCCAGTCGTCCCGGGGGACATGTTTGATGTCGGACACCGTGAGGATGCCCAGCACGGCGTCGTCGCGGGAGACCATCACAGCACGCTCCCCGGTCTGAAGCATGTGATGGTCGACGATGCCCTGGATCGATTCGCCGGGCGATACGGTGGGAAAGTCGGCGCGCATGACGTCGCGGGCGGTGAGGCCGTGCAGCGTTCGTTCGAGGCGCGTGCCCTGGCCTTCGGCGCGCGCAGCGCCGTGGAGGAACCAGCCGATGAAGATGAGCCAGATGCCATCAAAAATGTATCCGGCGAGGAGCAAAAAGCCGCCCGCGAACATGAGCACGTAACCGAACATCTCCCCGACGCCGGTCGCAATGCGCGTCGCCTGGGGCAGGCTTTTGGTACGGCCCCAAATGATGGACCGGAGCACACGGCCGCCATCCAGCGGAAAGCCCGGCAGGATGTTGAACACCGCCAACAGCAGGTTGACGATAGCCAGGTAGAGGAACAACCCCTCGGCTTTTTCGGAGCTGCTAAAGGCGAGGCCGAGGAGACCGGTGACGACCGCGATGAGGAGGCTCGTTGCTGGCCCTGCGGCAGCAATCGCAAATTCTTCGCCGGCAGTGCGCGGCTGTTCGGCTACAGTGGAAACGCCGCCGAAGATGAACAGCGTGATTTTCGGGACCGGCAATCCGCGCCGGATGGCGACCGCCGCGTGGGCGAGCTCGTGGACGAGCACGGTGACGAAGAAAAGCACGGAGGCGGAGATGCCAACGATCCAATAGGCGGCGGTGCTCCAGTGGTCGTATTGGTCGGGGAACCAGCCATCGGAGAGCGTGTAGGCGATGAGGGCAAGGATGATCAGCCATGAGGGATGGATCTCGATGTCGATCCCACCGATGCGCGCGACCTTGAATGACCGTCCGAACATGGCATTACGCTACACTGCGGCGGCCCGCACCGTCACGCCAAGAATGTATGCCAGAATTGCTGAATTGTTGCGTTTTGCGTTATCGGGCCAGCGGATTGGCTCAATAGTGGATCGCCCTTCCCACGCCGCCGCCCGCGGCGATTGAATCGCCGGTCATAGCAAGGGAAAGTGGCGATGCGAGAAAAGCGACGATATTGGCGACATCCTGGGCTTCGATCACGCGATGCACGGCGTTTTGGCTGGCCAGCCGCTGGCGCGCTTCGTCGAGCGCTTCGCCTCGCGCTTCAGCCTGGGCGCGGAAGCCTTGCTCGACGCCTTCGGTCCAGGTGAGCCCAGGATGGACGCACGTCACGTTGATGCCGAAGGTCCCAAGTTCGTCGGCGAGGTTCTTGGTGAGGGCCGCGACGGCCACGTTCCGCATGCTGCCGATCGCGTTACCGGTCTGACGCGCGGCGAGGCCGCTGACGTTGATGATCCGTCCCCAGCCGTTTGCTTTCATGGACGGCACGAACGCTCGTGCACAGCGAAGATAGCCGAGCACCTTCGTGTTCATCTCGGTGTTGAATGCCTCGTCGGGCAGGTTTTCGATGCCGGGCAGCGCCGGGGCACCGCCCGGGCGGGCTGCGCAGTTGACGAGGATATCGACGCGGCCCAGCTGAGAGAGCACCTTTTCGGCCATGGCCGTGACCGACGCTGTGTCGCCGGTGTCAGCGGTCGCGGCCAGCACCGGCCGGCCACACGCCGCTCCGAGTTCGGCGGCGGCGGATTGCAAAGCCTCGGCCCCGCGAGCGACGATTGCGACCTGCGCTCCTTCTTGCGCCAGCGTCCGCGCGATCGCTTTGCCGATGCCACGGCTGCCACCGGTGACGACAGCGGTTTTGCCAGCGAGTTGCAGGTCCACGGCTACCTCTCGAACGCTAGAGCCTTGTCTTTGGCCTTTTACAGCCCCGGCATTTCGATTTTGGCGTAGTACTTCTCGGGTCCGAGGGCATCTACTGCGGCCCAGAACTCTGGCCCGCCCGATTTTGCGGGGTCTTCGAGCGCCCATGCCTGGCGGCGGTACGCCCAGCTTTCTGGCCGAAGGCGTTTGGCTTCGTCGAAGTAGCGCTGCGCATCGGCGGCGTGGCCTTGTTCGTGCAGGTACTCGCCCATGCGGAAGTTGACGGCAGCGAGAGCGTGGGCATCGCTGGGCTCGTTCAGCCGTCGTAGCACCTCGTCCTCCGAGAGCGCGAACTCGGACTCAGGGCCCTTTTCGGCCCAATCGCGAAGCGCTGCGAGGTACACGTCTCGTGTGCTCCGCAGACTCTCGATAGCCTCGGACGGGATCGCGTAGGTGGTGTGGTCCATCGCACGAAACGAATCGTTTGTCCCGGCTGGCTCGGTTGGCCGGACGATGCGGCCCTGTTCGTCGATCCAGACCGCCATGGGCACGTTCACCATGTCGTAGAGGTCAGCGACGATGTGCTGGCGGTCGATCAAACTAGGGTAGGTTGGGCTGGCTGCGCGAATCCACGGTCCGGCTGCTTCGACGCCGGCGGTATCGAACGCCACCGTGATAGGCACGAAGCCCAGTTCACCGATCTGTTCGTAGAGTTTCTGCCACACGGGCAGATCCAGGCGGCAGCCTCACCACGAAGCCCACGATGCGAGGAAGACTTTGCGTCCGCGGAAGTCGCTGAGCGAATGCATCTCGCCGTCTACGTCGGGCAGGGTGAAGTCCGGCGCTTCGAGTGTCCGCAGCCGATTTGCGCGGCCTTCGCTGGATTCGCCAATGGCGACCACTTCGTGCTGCGCATCGCGAAGCACCGGCTGCCCGAGATGGCTGGCGAGCGCCGTCATGTTGAACCGCTGGTCGCTGACGAAGTCGCCTGCGCGGTCTTGAGGGATCGGGACGCACCGTTCGCCGAAGCAGGCGCCCTCTGGCTTCAGCGCCCACCCGGTCTGGCGTTCGAGCGAAGCGAGCGGCACCCAAACGTCTTTTTGCGCTTCACCTGCGACAGGCGAGACCCGACCATTAACGAGCAACGTCGCCATCGAACCCTCCGGCATCGAACACTGGTTGGTGAAACGCTAGCACGCCGGGCTGCGCATGACCACCGCGTCACTGCGGCGGGCGGTCTCGTCGTTCAGGGATCGACGGTGGTGCGGGGGTCGCAGTCCGTCCGGCGTCTCGCCTCAAGAGTGTGCGCGTGTCGCCCACGCGCCGGGTAACGTGCAACGCATCGAGCTGTTCGAGGAACGCCTGGGCGTACTTGCGGGTGGTATCGAAGAGGTCGCGCGTTTCGGCGAGCGATATCGTCCCGTGTTCCGAAAGGAATTGCGTGACCTGCGCCACCATGGAATCGAAGACGCCCCGTTCGAACGCCACAGCGGGGCCGGCGCTGACGACGCGGCCCTGTTCGACCAGATATGCGAGCAGCGCCGGCTCGGGGAGACGGTCGGTTGGTGGG
>DATNET010000352.1:0-3295 GCA_035606745.1 Tepidiformaceae bacterium | reverse complement strand
CTCGAGTATGCGCCCGGGCGCGCGCATGCTCGATTGCGGCGCCTTCGTTGGCGCGGCCGCGCGACTGGCTGCTGAACGGTTGGACGCGCGCGCTGTCGCGATCGACTTCGCCGCGGACTTCCTCCGCACGGGCCGGGCGATGTCCCATGGGGATCAGGTGCAATGGGTAACGGCGAACAGCCGCCGCCTACCGTTCCGCGACGGTGTCTTCGACAGTGTTTGGTGCCTGGACAGCGATATGGCGCCGAGGGAGCTGAGCCGGGTCGCGGCGCCGGCGGCCACGCTATGCCTGTGCTGCGAAGTGCCGGTCGATAGCCGCGGCGGCGTGGAAGCGTTCATCGACGAGTGGGCCGAGTTCGGCTGGGCGCTGTCGGCCCACAAGCAGCTCAGCGGCGAGGCGACGCAGCTCTGGCGCAAGGTGGAAGCGGAGCTCGTGCGGCGCCGCCCGCATTTCGAAGAGCGCTACAGCAAGCGCGGCTACCTGGCCCAGTTGGACCTCATCGCCTCGATGCTTCGAGCGTACGAAATCGGCGAACAGTGGCACGGCCTGTTCGTGTTCGCGCGGTGAGGGGACAGGGAACAGGAAACGGGGAACAGGGAACAGGGAACGGGGAACGGGGAACAGGGAACAGTGGTCATCATCGCCGGCCTGGCCGCAGAGGAATGCGCGGCCGGGCGGCGGACCCCGCCTGCTGCCTGTTCGCCGATGAGGGCTAGAATCTGCGCATGGAACTGAAGGTGACGCGGTACGATGTTGCGGAGCGAATTGCGACGATCACGCTGCATCGTCCGGAGCGGATGAACACCTGGACCGGGCGCATGCACACGGAATATCGCTGGGCGATCGCCCAGGCGGAGGCCGACGCGGATGTGCGCGTGATCGTCGTCACGGGCGCCGGGCGGGCGTTTTGCGCCGGCGCAGACAGCCGCGCGCTCGAAGGCCACATCGAACGTGGCGGCTACGACGCGGGGACAGGTGACGAGTTGGCGAACCCGGGCTACGGCGTGCGGCCCGAATTCGATGCCGACTTCGCCTTCCACTTTGGGTTGACGAAGCCTGTTATCGCGGCCATCAACGGGCCGGCGGCTGGCGTGGGGCTGGTGCTCGCGTGTTACGCCGACCTCCGCTTCGCCGCCGCTGGTGCGAAACTGACGACTTCCCACGGGAAGCTCGGCTTGCCGGCCGAATATGGCCTTTCATGGCTGCTACCCCGCCTGGTCGGGGTCACGCGGGCGAACGACCTGCTGCTTTCGAGCCGTGTCGTGCTGGCCGAAGACGCGGCCGCGATGGGGCTCGTCAACGAGGTGGTGGAGCAAGAACAGCTCATGCCGCATGTCTACGCGTATGCGCGGCAGCTCATCGCCAGCGTTTCCCCAGCCTCAATGTGCGAAACGAAGCGGCAGATCTATAGCGATCTTCACGGCGATGCCGCGAGCGCAGTCCGGGAATCGGCGCGCCTGATGAACCGCATGATGCGCGAGCCTGATTTCGCCGAGGGCGTGCGCGCATTCGTGGAAAAGCGGCCGCCGCAGTTTTGAGTTCTGAGTTCTCAGTTCTGAGTTCTGAGTCGCCGCGCAGGCTGCGGGCGGGGTGGGGAATCTCCTCATCTTGGCTGGCGCGGTTCAGTCGCGGGCGGCGCGGAGGACGCGAAAGATGGTTCGGCGGGAGAGGCCAAACATCTCAGCGAGGCCATCGACATCCATGTGGTCCTGGCGATTGAGGCGCAGGATGTGCGCGTCGCGGCCGGTGCGCAGCATGGCGGCGGCGCCGCCCGGGTCTTCGTACCGGCAGCGTGGCAACGGACAGTTGAGGCACGACGGGTAGAGGTCGCAGCCGGTGTCCGCGTAGTCCGTGTATTCGGGCAGCGCATCGGAGCGCGCCGGCAATTGTAGCTGTTCGTCCAGCATGTGGGCCTCCCGGGGTTTGTGTTCGCTGGTTGGTTTGAGGATTCAGCGAAACAACCTGTGGAGGCAGATTAGAACTAATGTTCTATGGATTCAATTAGGAGCTGTCCCGGGATTCGCAAGACGACGGCGGCTGGCGGGAACGGGAGCAGGGAACGGGGGGCCGGCTTGCCGTCGAACCGCGGGCGCCACGATGCTGGCCGAAAGGATGGAAAATAGTTGCCCGGGATGTCGATCCGGCCCACTCGTGAGCGACGTCTATGTAGAGGCACCGCGCCCGGCCGCAATGGCCCGGCACGGGCGCTCCTCAAAACACACGCGAAGGAGACCGACCATGAAATTCTTCTGCTACACGATGGGCGACGACAGCCAGGGATTTCCTCCACCGTCAGCCGAAATGATGGCCGAGATGGACAAGCTCGTCGAAGACGGCATGAACAGCGGGATCCTCGTGGCCACCGGCGGCCTCGCACTGGCCGCGACCGGCACGAAGGTGACCAACTCCGGCGGCAAGATCACCGTTACCGATGGCCCGTTCTCGGAGAGCAAGGAAATCATAGGCGGGTTTGCGCTCATCGACGTGGCTTCGAAGGACGAGGCTATCGCGTGGACCAGCCGCTTCCTTCGCATCGCCGGCGACGGCGAATCGACGATCCGGGAGTACTGGGGCCCGGGCGACGAGCTGCCGTCGTTTGAGGCGGGTGGCCAGGGCGGGGCTTCAGGCGGCGGCTAGCTGGCGCCGCGGCAAGCCCCGGCCTAACCCGAAGGAAATGGAGTGACCGCCCCCCCGGTTGTCGGGCGGAGGGGGCGGCCGGGGTTCGGGACAACACAACTCGGGGGGAGCGCTGCTGTCCGCCTAAATCTGTGGGTCGGCGGGGCGGCCTGCGTAGGTTGGGTCGCCACTGTCGAGCCAGGCATTATTGATGAGGTGAGCGGTGCTGAACGGCGCCGTCTCCTGTGGGTGGAAGTAGTTCCAGTTCAGCGTGTCCACGATCTGGACGTGGGAGTACATGACGCCCGCGCCGTAGTTCTTGGTAAGGATGCGTTCAGCGTCCATGCAGTAGCCCTTGCGCTTGTCGGAATCGAGTTCGAGCGCGAGCTTGGCAAGGATCGGGTCCAGGTCGTCCAGCTTGAGGCCGAACTGTTTGAAGTTGATCTGGTTGGACTCGAAATTGCTGACGAGGCCACTGGACGGTTCCGGGTCGGTCAGCTCGGTGACCCAGCCGTACCAGAAGTTGTTGTTGCCGTTGCCGTACTTGGCCTGCGAAACCTTCGTCGAGATGGTGGTGTAGTTCTCCACCTTCGGCTTGATCTGGCTGACGCCCAGGTTCTGGTTGAGCATCGCTGACAGGATCGAGCTGCCGGAGTACACGCCTTCGAATAGGTCCGG
>DATNET010000414.1:0-4329 GCA_035606745.1 Tepidiformaceae bacterium | reverse complement strand
TCACCCTTGCCACGCCCGGCACCGGCACGAGCGGCATGGAAGCGGCCGTCATGAACCTCGTCGAGCCAGGCGACAAGGTAGTCGTAGCGATTTGCGGATACTTCGGCGAACGCATCGCCCAGATGGCCGAACGCGCCGGCGGCGTTGTCACGCGCGTCAACGCGGCCTGGGGCACCCCCGCCGATCCCGCCGCCACGGAGGCAGCCGTCAAAGCCGCCGGCAACGTCAAGCTCCTCGCGCTGGTCCACGCCGAAACCTCCACCGGCGTGCTCACCCCCATCGAGCCGTTCTCCGCCATCGCCAGGGCGTCCGGCGCGCTGCTGCTCGTGGATTGCGTCACCTCGCTCGGCGGCGTACCCGTCGAAGTCGACCAGTGGGGCGCCGACGCGGTCTACTCGGGCACCCAAAAGTGCCTCTCGGCGCCTCCCGGCGTGGCCCCCGTCACGATGTCCGCACGCGCGTTCGATGCCGTGAAGGCGCGTGAGACGCCGTGCAATAGCTGGTACCTCGATATGGGCCTGTTGGAGGCGTACTGGGACAGCCGCCGCGCCTACCACCACACCGCGCCCATCTCCATGGTCTACGCCCTCCACCAGGCGCTCGCACTCGTGCTCGAAGAGGGTCTCGAGAACCGCTGGGCACGCCACGAGCGCAACGGCCGAGCGCTCCAGGCCGGGCTTGAAGGTCTTGGCCTCTCGCTGGCCGCACCTGAAGCCTACCGCTTGCCTGTCGTCTCCACGCCGCGCATTCCCGAAGGCGTCAACGATGCCGAAGTGCGGGGCGCGCTCCTCAAGCGCCACAGCATCGAGATCGGGGGAGGCCTCGGCGACCTCCGCGGCAAGGTCTGGCGCATCGGCCTCATGGGCGAGTCATCGAACCCCGGCAACGTCCTGCTCTTCCTTTCGTCGCTCGGCCGCATCCTCCGCGAACAGGGCTACGCCGCCGACGTATCAGGTGCCATTTCTGCCGCAACCGCGAGGCTAGGAGAAGCCTAGTGCGTGAGCGCGACCTGCTCATCGGCGCCGCCGTGCTGGTCGTCGTGCTGGCCGTGGCGGGGACGGTTGCGGGCCTCGCTACCTCCAACAACCTCCCCTGGTCAACGCACACCCACGTCGCCAACATCGCCAGCGATGGCACGGCGACCACCACCGCGAGCCCGACAAGCGCCGCAACACCTCCCGGCTCTACCGCCACGGAGCCATCGGGTTCCGCAACGAGCAGCCCCCCAACCGCCGTCGCCGCAAACGTCAAATTCTCCCTCGCCTTCCCCAACCTGCCCTCAATGAAGCGACTCACCAACCTGCTGCAGGTCCCGGGCGAGCAGAGCATCGTCGTGACCTTGCAGGACGGCGAAATCCGCCAATTCGCAGACGACCCAAACGTCTCGACCACGGCCACCGTCCTCGACTGGCGTTCGAAAACCTCCACCGACAACAACGAAGAGGGACTGCTTGGCCTGGCCTTCGACCCGGCCTTCACCACCAATGGCTACATCTACATCTACTATGCCGCCGCCGGCGGTGACCGCCGCACCGTCCTCTCGCGTCTGCACACCACCGGGAGCGGCAACACCCTCAAAGCGGACCCGTCGAGCGAGTTGATCCTCCTCCAGATCCCTCAGCCCTTCGGCAACCACAAGGGCGGCGAGCTGGTCTTCGGGCCCGATGGCATGCTCTACCTCGGCCTCGGCGACGGCGGCTCCGAAGGTGACCCGAACGGCAACGGTCAGGACGTCACCAACAACCTGCTCGCGAGCATCATCCGCATCGACGTGCGCAACGCCTCCAAAGAACATCCCTACGCCATTCCGCCGGACAACCCGTTCGCCTCGGGTGCCGGCGGCCGCCCAGAAACGTGGGCCTACGGCCTCCGTAACCCCTGGCGTTTCAGCTTCGATTCCAAAACCGGCGAGCTCTGGGCCGGCGATGTCGGCCAGAACGCCTATGAAGAGGTCGACATCATCCAGCCCGGCAAGAACTACGGCTGGAACATCATGGAAGGCTTCCACTGTTACAAGCCCTCCAGCGGCTGCGACCAATCTGGCCTCACGCTGCCGGTCGTCGAATATCCGCATTCAGATGGCGCTTGCTCCATCACCGGTGGCTATGTCTATCGCGGCGCGGCCATTCCGGCCCTCGATGGCGCCTACGTGTACGCTGACTACTGCAGCGGCAAGGTATCTGCGTTCCCAACCGGTAGCGCCGCACCGGGCAGTAAACACCCGGTCACCACGCTGCGCGACAGCGGCACGAGCGTCACGTCGCTCGCCCAGGACAGCTCGGGCGAACTCTACCTGTTGGAAGAGGACGGCAAGATCTACCGCATGACGCCCTCATAGGCGCCGAAGCCCGTCCGAATCTCCTCGCCCAAACTGATTACTCGGAAAGATAGCAGCATGACCGCCAACCAGGACCCCAACACCCCCTACTTCGACGCCAATCGCGCCCGCTGGGATGAAGCCGTCGCCATCCACGCCGCCTCCGAGTCCTACGACATGGCCGGCTTCCTCCGCGGCGAGAAGACGCTCTGCCCACCCGAACTGGCCGAAGTCGGAGACGTCCGCGGCAAGTCGCTGCTTCACCTCCAATGCCACTTCGGCATGGACACGCTCAACTGGGCGCGCCTTGGCGCCACCGTTACCGGCCTCGACTTCTCCGAAGCGGCCGTCGAACAGGCACGCTCCCTCGCTGACCAGGTCGGCATCACCAGCGCCCGTTTCGTACAGGCGAACGTCTACGACGCGCCGCAGGTGCTGCACGAGCAGTTCGACATCGTTTACACCGCCATCGGTGCGCTCTGCTGGCTGCCCGATATTCGGCGCTGGGCCAGCATCGCCGCCGCCCTCGTTAGGCCCGGAGGCTTCCTCTACGTCTACGATGGCCATCCCATGCGCGGCACGCTCGACGATGAGCGCGACGACGGCCAACTCGTCGTCCAGCACCCGTACTTCGAAACCGAAAAGCCGAGCGAATGGGATTCCGAGTACACCTACACCGACGGCCCGCCGTTGAAGAACCAGAAAGCGTTCGAATGGAACCACGGGCTCGGCGAGACCGTCAGTGCCGTCATCGACGCCGGCCTGCGCCTCGATTTCCTCCACGAACACCGAGAAGTCTCGTGGAAGGCGCTGCCCCACATGCTCGATACCGGCGCTGCCCGGAACGCCTGGACCCTGCCGCCCGAACAACGGGATAACTGCCCGCTCATGTTTTCGCTCAAGGCAACCAAGCCCGCCTAGCGCCGCGCTCGGCGGGTTGCCAGTACGGGTGCTCGCCACTCAAGATGCGCCAGTAAGCAGGGGGTAGGCATGGACGACACCGGCACCGCAGTCGCGCAACATTACTCAGGTGAGCGCTACGCCGAACGAATCATCGACGCTGCGCGCTCGGCCGGCATCGATACGCTCACGGCGACGAACATCGCACCCGCCGACGAATTCCACACTGGCGGCCTGCGCTCGACCCGCGAACTGGCTGAACTCGCCGGCTTTCGCCCCGGCATCAGCGTGCTCGACATCGGCTGCGGCCTCGGCGGGCCCTCACGCGTCCTCGCCGCGGAGTTCGGCTGCCACGTCACGGGGCTCGACCTGACGCCCGAATTCATCCGCTCCGGCCAAATTCTGACCGAGAAGTGCGGCCTGGGATCGCGCGTCACCTTCGTCGAGGGAGACGCCCTCGACATGCCGTTCCCCGACGCACACTTCGACGCCGCGTGGACGCAGCACGTGGTCATGAACATTCGCGACCGCGCGACCCTGTATAGCGAGACGTTCCGCGTGCTGAAGCCCGGCGGCGCATTTGCGTTCTTCGATATCCTCAAGGGCACAGGCCCTGCAGTGGATTACCCCATGCCCTGGGCCGACGACGCATCTCTCAGCTTCCTCTTCACGGAAGCGGAAACGCGCCAGTTCCTCAAAGACGCCGGCTTCGAAGAGGTCGCGTGGGTCGATACAACGGAGCACTACCTCCCCATGATGTTGCATCAGGCCACCGGCCAGGCCGCCTCGGAACTCTCCCTCCGTATCGTCCTCGGGGATGGTCTCGGGCCAAAGCTCGCCAACACCGTCGCCGCCGTTCGAGATGGCCGCCTCGTGTTCGCCCGCGCGCTCTACCGCAAGCCCTGACCCGCAAGCGCCGCGCCTCCACTGGCGAAAGCTATGTGGGTGTGACCGGCCGCCCGATGCCGAGATAGCGCGCACCCTGCCGCTCGACCACTCGGCGGTCGAGGGCATTGCGTGCGTCGACCACGAGCGGCACCACATTTCCCCAGTTCAGCGACTCGTATTCGCGGTGGTAGGCATGGACCACAGCGACATCGAAGCCCGCCAAC
>DATNET010000381.1:0-4778 GCA_035606745.1 Tepidiformaceae bacterium | reverse complement strand
CTGCCGGCAAGCGTGTCGGGGTATTCACCGACGGCGCCGCCGTAGGA
Source organism: Tepidiformaceae bacterium (assembly GCA_035606745.1). Lineage (GTDB taxonomy): Bacteria > Chloroflexota > Dehalococcoidia > Tepidiformales > Tepidiformaceae > DATNET01. Next base: position 4,731 of record DATNET010000381.1, on the reverse strand, counting down.
TTCCATGAGCCCGATGCCAAGCTGCGCGTGACGCACTTCGTCCCACGTCTGGCGCGCCATCGCCATAATGAGCTCCCACGGCACTGGCCACTGTTGCCACTCGCAGACCTTGCGGCTGAATGCGTCCACGCCGGCGAACTCAGCGCTGACGATGCCGCTCACCAGCGCCTTGCGAAACTCGAGGTTCGAGGGGTCTGCCTGGACCATTTCGCGGAGCAGGCCAATCTCGTAGTTTGAAGCGTCGCCGAGCTTCTCTGCCAGGTGCTTCCGCTCTTCGGCGTCGATGAACATGGACGGCCGGTAGGCTGGCTCACGAGTCGAAGGAATTCCCTTGATTTGTTCGGCCAGGGCTTGGGACATGGTGGGCCTCCGCGATGGACGCAGCACCGGTGCTCGGCACTACGGATTTGCATCTGAGTATAGACCCTGCAAATGCGCCTGTGTCGCACGTTTCGAACGAAATTCGGAAAGCGGATGCAATCGCCCAGACCTCCCAAGAAGCGCTATCCGCTGACCTGGACGTGCTCCGGCACGATGCGATAGATGACGCGCTGTTCGCTCGCCGAACGGAACGGGTATTTGTCCTGGTCGAGGTACTTCTTCGCCATCGCGTCTATGTGGGCGTCCGCCCCTTCGGTCGACTTTGAATGGACCACACCGCGGATCTGGATGTAACGGTATGGGTTCGCATGGTCATGAACCGATATTGCGACTCGGCCATCGCGGTCGAGGTTGCGTGCCTTCTGCCGGCCATTAGCTGTATTGAAGACGACGTACGTGCCGTCGAAATCGATCCAAACCGGCGTTGACTGCGGGCTGCCGTCCGGCATCAAGGTCGCGATGTGGGCGAAATTCTTGCCGAGGAGGATGTCTTTGTGGGATTCCGGGATGGTGTCCATAACCCAAGGCTAGGCGATCCGGCGCCGGGCCGACAACCAATCTTCCGTTCGTCATTCGGACGGCTCGTCCTTCGCGTTTGCAAGCTCCGACTGGACCAGCGGGGCCACTTCGCGACCGTACAGGCCGATCGAGATCATCAGCTGCTCGTGCGGCATCGTACCGTTCGCGTACTTCAGGTCGAAGCGGTCAAGTCCCAGGCCCCGTGCGGTCTTGACGATCTTCGTGGCAACCGTCTCAGGCGAGCCCACAAAGAGCGCCCCGTGCGTGATTTCTTGTTCGAACCGCTCGCGCGTCATGGGCGTCCAGCCGCGCTCCCGGCCGATGCGGTCGTTCATCCTGGAGTAATGCGGCCACAGCTCTTCGCGTGCCAATTCATCGCTCGCCGCGATGTGACCGGGGGAGTGCGCCGCGACCGGCAAGTCCGACAGTCCGAACTCTTTCAGCGCTCGCCGGTAAAGGTCGACGTACCCGGCGAAGCGCAGCGGCTCGCCTCCGATGATCGCGAGCATTAACGGCATGCCGTACTGAGCGGCCCGTACGACCGATTCTGGGCTTCCGACCACGCCGACCCATGTCGTCAAGGTGCCGGACTCTACTGGCGGGTAGACCGGCTGGTTGTTGAGGCCGGCGCGCGTTTCCCCTGTCCACGTCACGGGCTGTCCCTTGAGCAACTCCGCGAACAGATCGATCTTCTCTTCGAACAATTTTTGGTAGTTGGCAAGGTCGTAACCGAACAACGGAAATGACTCGGTGAACGACCCGCGGCCGATGATGACTTCGGCGCGCCCATTTGAGATGGCATCGAGCGTGGAGAACCGCTCGAACACGCGCACCGGGTCGTCCGAACTTAGCACGGTGACCGCCGAGCCCAGACGAATCCGGGATGTCCGCGCGGCGATTCCGGCGAGTACGACCTCCGGTGCAGACACGGCGAAGTCCGGGCGATGGTGTTCGCCCACCCCGAAGAACGTTACGCCAACCTCGTCGGCGAGCACGGCCTCGTCGATGACGTTTCGGATGACCTGCGCTTGCGGCAACGGTGTCCCGCCCGGGTCTGCTGTGACGTCGCCAAAGGTATGCAGACCGAGGGGGAATGGCTTTCGGCTGTCCTGCGAGTTCATGCGTCTCCCGTATCTGGGATTGCGGCGCGATTGGCGGAGCCTGGGCCTAGAAATACCCGGGGCGTTCGTCGAGCCGCTCATCTAACTGTGCGAGGGCGGGCCAGGAACGTCCATCCAGCTTCAGGAGAGCTGCATATTTGCGGGCCGTTTCGAGGTAGCGGGGGTCGCGCTCGGCGCGATAGCGATTGAAGGCGTCGAGCATCTTGTCCGCGATGAGTTGCATGTCGATGCCCATCACGTAGCGGCCGCTCATCTCGTTCAGCGCATCGACGTAGACCTCGAAGAATTGGGCGAGCCGTTGCAGCGTTTCCCGCTGCCGCACCCATTCGGCGAGCTCCTGGTCGGCTGCGCGTTCGTAATATTGGCGACCCATGGTAATGAAGTAGCTGCGATCGGCCAGGGCTGACCCGCCCATTCGCCCGGCTGATCGCCGGCGCCCAAGGCTAGCTGGGAAGATGCCAGAGATGAAGAGCGCGTTATCCCCATACTTGCGGTACGCCTCGAATTCGTTCTGGTAGGCGCCGCTCGGGTGGCTTGTTTCTTCCATGAGGTCGCTGAGGTAGGGCAAGAATTGCCGATGGCGGCCGCCGAGGGAGAGTTCTCCTGCTTGCAGGTAGCGCTCCATCATCCGGCCGAGATAAGCGAGTGTCTCTGCGTCGCGGCTACGACGGTTCACGTACAGCACCTTGATAAGGAAGAGGTCGAGGATGTCCGACAGCTTGAGCGCCGTGAGCTCACCGATATCGTCGTAAAAGTCGCTGATGAGTTGGTCGACCTTGCGGGCGAACGGGCCGGACGCGACGTTTTCGCCATCGTTCGCGCGGATCGTTTCGCGGAGAGTGGCAATATCTTCAGAAAGAAGTTCGGAGCTCGTCATCGCAGCCTCCCGGATGGGGGACAGGGTTCCCCACTACTGGATTCTTCGGCATGTTCCCACAGTCACCTTAGCAAAGATGCGTGACTTGTCCCGCAAGGGCTGAAGATTCCATTGCGAACGCCATTCGGTCCAGGCGCACCGTGCTGGCCAGCTGGGAGGTCAGGCTGCCTGCGTGAACCAGCGTTCGGGCGCGCCGGATGCGCTCTCGATGAAGTTGAACGCGCGTTCGAGCACACGGTCGATGCCCCCGCAAGCGTCCTCTATTTCTTCCAGGTCGGGGGGGAGTTCTCCGAGTTCGCCGCCGTCGAGGTCGTATCCGCAATACAGGCCGTAGTGGATGGCGAGGCGGTTCGCCTGCGCGATGATGCCTGGCAAGCCATCGGCACGAGGTGTCAGCTGTTCGTCGTGGTGGCAGCCCACCGCCTCAACAAGGTGCACGGGGAATTTCCACCGCTCGCCCAGTGCGCGGCCCACGTCGTCATGCGCGTAGCCCGTGGTTTCGAGCTCGGCTACGCCAAGGGGGATGCCCTGGGTCTTCGCCATGAAGAGCGCTCGCCCGAATTCGACGGGCATGGTTTGGCGCAGGACCAATCGCCCGATGTCATGGAGGATGCCGGCCGTAAACGCGTCTTCGGGCCGTGCCGTGCGGCTCTTCTTCGCCACGGCCTCGGCGGCCACGGCGACAGCGACGCTGTGGCCCCAAAAGAGGTCCAGGTTAAACGGGTCGCCGGGATTCCGGCTGCCTTTGAAGGTGTTGATCAGGCTGGCGCCGACGGCGACCTGGCGCACCTGCTTGAAGCCGAGCATAACGACCGCTTCGCGGACCGTACTCACGCGTCGCGCGAAGCCGTAGAACGCTGAGTTGCTGATTCGAATCAGCTTCGCGGTCAGCGCCTGGTCCGTGCTGAGCACCTGAGCCAGGTCCAGGGCACTTGTCTTATCGTCGTCCGCCATGCCCATCACGCGGGCGGCTACCGCGGGCAGTGGCGGAAGGTCATCGATACGGTCCAGGAGTTCATCCGCGTCTTTACTCACCCTCACACTATCGGCTGCCGGAGGTGCTGGCTAAACGTTGAGGCTCGGGATTAAGGCAATACCCTGATGGAATCCGTGAGCCAATTGGGAGAAGCGGCGGAACGCACGGGATCGTCGCTACTCGGCCGTATCGCGCACGAGGTTCCCCGCCCCAATATCCACGATATCCGAGGGGATAGCCTCGCCAAACAGCACCGACCGCTCACGCGTCCACTCGCTGCCGTTACCCGTGAAAACGGTCACGGTTTCAGCATCAGGGTCCACCAGCCAGGCTTCGCGCACGCCGTTCACGCCGTAAGTTTGGAGCTTTTTCTGGCGGTCGAACCGCCGCGTACCCGGCGAAAGCACTTCGACCACCAGGTCCGGCGCCCCGTGCATGTAGCGGTCGACCAGTTGCCTGCGTGCGGCTATCACGTAACCCGTGTCCGGCTGAACCACGGTCCAGTCCGCGAGCCAGCAATCAAATGGCGAGAGGATCACGTACCCACCGTGTTCGCGGCGGTAGCCACTCAGCTCAATGTAGAGTTCTCCAACAATGTCCTGGTGCCGGTCGATGGGCGATGGTGACACGTAGAGCCGCCCCTCTATCAAGTTCTGTGGCTGCATCGTCTCAGGCAGCGCGAAGTACTCGTCTGCCGTCATCCCAACGCGGGTGACCACAGGCACGGCATCGACTTCCATCGGTTCTGCGTACTTTGGCTGTGCCATGCGTTCATTCTACAGCAGCGGCGAGCGCGCCAGCCGTGGGGCGTCGACTGACAACCCCCTCCAATTCCGCTACCGTACCCTTACACGTTC
>DATNET010000370.1:0-5231 GCA_035606745.1 Tepidiformaceae bacterium | reverse complement strand
TCCGCATGTGCCGGAGGTGCTTGCGGAGGCACGCGAATAGGCATAGCGTCTGCGCCAATGAACCGGAACGGTCGCATGCAACGCTTTGCGACGCCCGTGCGGTGGGTCGCCGCGGTTGCGATCGCCGCGGCCGGCGTCTTCGCGTTCGCAGGCGCGGCCCTGGCCGAGGCGCCATCGCCATCGCCGTCAGGTGCCGCAACGCCGGCCAGCGCCACCGCGACGAACAGCTCATCCCCCACCACGGCCGCCTCTGCTTCGCCCACGCTTCCAGCCGCCGCCACAGCGACGGCGTCCGCCACGCCGATACCGAACGTCCCCACGCCACCGCCCGGGCCGTTGCAGCCCACGGACCGCCTTATTACCGCCCTCGACATGTCGGGCACGAACGAAGTCCCGCCGGTCACCACGACGGCGATCGGCGACTTTCGGGCTACGCTCACGGGCAGCACGCTGTGCTATACGTTCGGTGCCGAAGGCGTTGGGCTGACGATGGCGCACATCTACCACGGGGCGGCCGGCACGAATGGTGACCCCGTGGTCCAGCTCTTCATGGACGTGTCCGGCGTGAACGAGATCATGACGAGCGGCTGCATCTCCGCCGTCAACATTGGTGGATCGCTCGCCGGCGACTGGGCGGGCTTCATGCAGGCGCTGGACAGCGGCGACCTGTACGTGCAGGTTCGCTCGCTTACACACCCAGCAGGCGAAATTCGCGGACAGCTTTTCCACTCCCCGGGCCCAGGCCGCGTGGCGACGCTAACTCCAGCAGCGGCGACCACGCCCGGCGCGCCGAACCTTGGCTCTGGCGAAGTGGCCGCGAACGGCGGACAGGGCGGTTGGTTCGTCGCCGCTGGAAGCGTGGTGATCGCGGCGATTGGCGCGCTCGGCGGATGGGCCGCCCTTCGGCGGCGCATGGCTCGCTGACGCCACCAACGGACCCAGCGTTGCTAAACTGGAACGTATGACCGACATCCCCGCACCCCTCGAATCCGTCCTCGAAGACTTCGCGTTCGTGGACCGCGCCGAACGCGCTGAACTGCTCATTGAGGCAGCCGACCGGTTCGAAGAGGTACCGCCAACTATCGCGACGCGCCCGTTCCCGGAAGAGAACCATGTCCAGCGTTGCGAATCGGAAGCGTACGTGTGGGCGGAAGACCGGCCGGATGGGACGCTCAAGTTCCACTTCGCCGTCGAAAACCCCCAGGGCCTGTCCGCGAAATCGTGGGGCGTGATCATGGATGAGACGCTCTCCGGCCAACCGCTCGCAGAAGTCGCGGCCGTCTCCCCGGAAGTGGTCTTTGCTATTTATGGGAAGGACCTTTCGATGGGCAAAGGGCAGGGGCTGATGGGGATGTTGTCTCACGTCACGCACGCTGCGAAGGAGCGCCTGGCCGCGGGGAAGAGTTGATCGGGAAGCGGGCGGATTTCGTCCCGCCAGGAGCGGATGGGGTCGCGTCGAAGGGGCCGCCGACATGCCCGGCAGGGGCTTGACGTTCCTCGGGAGGCGGCCACCGGCGCGCGTTTGGTGCTCCGCATAAGGGTTGACGGAGCGGGTTCCGAACGCCGTTCGGTACGGGCAAATTCGAGCGGAACAGGTTCGAATCGCGGCCTGAAATGGGGAGAAACCCTGTAGACGAACGCGCTTCGAAGGTTGCTTTACTCGTATGAGAGGGTGGTATAGTGGCTTTCCGATGCCTGCGGGGACTTGCCTTGCGCAAGGGGCATTGGTGCAAGCACGGTGCAAGCATGGTGCAAGCACAGGGCTTGCACAGCGCAAGCACAGCTGAAGCATTGGTGAGGCACCCGTGCCAGGACTGATGCGTGCGTTTCATCGGCTTGCCGCCGGGCCCTGCCTATCCTGAGAGCAAAAGGACGGTCTCGATTGACCGAACCACTCCAGGTTGGCCAGTTCGCGATAGTTGATCGCGTGCCGGTCGACCGGGGCCCGAATGCCGGGATTTTTCACGGCAAAGGGCCTTCCGACGACCGCGCAGAGCTCTTCATCCTCGCAGAAGGCACCACTCCTGCGGGAGAGGCGTTCGCGGGGCACATCGTGTCCGCCCTCGGGAACGCGTTCGGCACGCTGGACATGAGTCTCACAGGCTCGCTCCACCGGCTCTTTTCGGAAGCCCAGACGAACCTCGCGGATTGGAACCGCAAAAGCATCGCGCAGCACCGTGTGAGCATCGGTCTGACATGTTTTGGGCGGCGCGGCGGCCAGGCGGTCATCGCACAGGCCGGGCCCTCAGCGGCGTTCCATCTCCACAATGGCAAAGTCGAATCGTACTTCGCCGACGAGGAGCACGGCCGGCCAATCGGCGCCGGGACTCCTGTGAACCCCGCAGACCCAGCCACTGCACTGGCGGCCACCGTCCCGCAGCTCACGCGCATACCTTTCGACCCGGGCGACCGTCTGTTGCTGATTTCGACAGTGGCGCTGCAGGAGCTCGACGACGAACTGATCCACGGGATCGTTAAACTTCCCGGCGAACAGGTGTTGCCGGAGCTGTTCCACCGCCTCCAAGACGTCCGCCACCTGACTGCCGTGCTCGTGACCGGCGCAAAGCGCAGTGATGAAGCGCGCGACGGCGATTTCGTCATCGATGCCACGGCCGAGACGCCTTCCGGCGGCCCGGTGCTGCCAGCCAACAGTTCGCCCGAGCCATCATCCAGTCAGCCCAGCGATGCCGGCCAGGGTGGTCCAGCCTCGGCGCTCTTCCAGCCAAGCCTCTTCATCGATGACCGGGCCGAAGACACCGTGAGGAGTGCGCGCAAACAGCTGCTTGAAATCACACCGCGGCGGCAGATCGATGCGATCGTGCCGAGCGTGGTGCTGGAGATGCCAACACCGTTGGCTCGCGTCTCGGGCGAGAGCGCGCTGGCTCGTATGGCTGCCGACCGCAAAGCCCGCGCGGCGATCGCTCAGAGCGCGGCGATGGCAACGCTTGCCCAGAACGCGCTCCGCAACTCGGCACAATCGGGATATGGTTCGAGCTCAGGAATGGAGCGGCCAGCTCGCCCGGCTACGAATGGCTACGGCGACAGTGCATCGAAGGCGATCGTGCCCCGCCGGCGCCACGAACGCCGGGACAGCTTTTCGCGGGGGCTCGTGCACGAGGAAGTACCGCCGCGGCCGGATCCGGCGATCGAAGTGCTGCCGCTCGTGGACGACCTGGCCGAGGAACATCGGGCCCGAGGCTCGATGGTGCCGATCGCCGCTGAGACCATCGCGGGCGATGCATCTGCCACGCTGAGCAGCGGCGGTTCGCTGGTGCGCGTGCGCGGCGACATGGGGGGCCGCTGGAAGAGCGGCGGATTCTCTCGCCGCACGGCAACCAACGGCTCGCTGCCGCCAACATGGCTCGTAATCCTTGTCGGCCTTGGCATCTTGCTCGTGCTCGTCGGGATCATCACCGTCCCGGGCCTGCTGAGTAAGCAATCGAGTCAACGTTACGCGGGGCTCATCGACGGGGCGCAGCAGAAAATTGCGACGGCGCAGGTGCAGACGGACCCGGCCAGCAAGCGAGCGGCGTTGACGGGCGCGCAGGCGCTGCTCCTGGAGGCCCGCGATTCCAAGGACGCTGGGCCGGATTCCGCCACGTTGCTCACACAGGTCAACGCGCAGCTCGCAGCGATGGACGCTGTACGGGCGCCGGCAGCCGTGAGCACGCTGGGGTCGCTTCAGCAGTTCGGCGAAAAGGCGGTGAGCGCAACCCGGCTCGCCGTCGGCCCGACGAACGGTTACATCCTCGATAACGCTTCGGGCGGAGTCATCGCGATGCCCCTTGCGGGCGGGGATGCGAAGGTGATTTTCCAGGGCGCCACGGGCCAAAAGGAAGCTCGGCCGATCGCCATGAGCTACCTCGATTCCGGTGACCCGGCGACTGCGGGGCTGCTCATCGCGGATGCCTCCGAAAACCTGTGGTCGTACGCGCCCGCGACCGGGCTCCACCAACTGGCGTTCGCGATCCCGGCCAATGCGCGCATCACTGACATCACGACCGACGGCCACAACCTGTACGTCCTCGACGCTGCACAATCGGTGGTCTACCGGTTCACGCCGTCCGACAACGGCTATTCGGCAGCACCCACGACCGTGCTGAACACGCCCGACCTCGCGGCCGCGCGGCGCCTGACGTTCGACAGCGACGAAATTATTACGTCGGATGCGAACGGCGCGGTGCACCGCTTCAGCGGCGCCGTATCGATGCTGCTCTCCGAATCTGGCATCGACAAATTGTTGACCACGCCGGAGGCGGCGCAATCGATCGGCACAAACGGCGACCTCGCGTTCCTCGACGCCCCCAACGACCGGATCGTCGTGATCCACAGGGATGGCACGTTCTCGGAGCAGTACCAGGACAAGAATTTCGAATCGAGCAGCGAATTCACCATCCGCGACGGCGCTGGCTACATCTTCAGCAACGGCATGCTTCGAAAGATCACCTTTTAACAGGGAACGGGGAACAGGGAACGGTGGCCGCGCGTCTCACAGCACCATCGTCCGAGGCCAGAGCGGTGGTTGAGGGATGATTGCTGGCTTCTCGCTGTTCCCTGCTCCCTGTCGGCGGTAACCTGAGATGGTGAACGTCCTCGCAATAGAGTCTTCGTGCGATGAGACGGCTGCGGCCGTCGTGGTTGATGGCCGGGCAATGCGCTCGTCTGTCGTAGCGAGCCAGATTGACCTGCATGCGAAGTACGGCGGCGTCGTCCCCGAGGTCGCGAGCCGTGAGCACGTGCGCCAGGTGATCCCCGTCGTCCGCGAAGCGCTCGCCACGGCGGGCTGCACGCTCGACGACATCGACGCGGTCGCCGCGACGCGCGGGCCGGGGCTGGCGGGCTCGTTGTTGGTGGGCTACAACGCGGGCAAGGCGATCGCGTTCGGGCGTGACCTGCCGTTCCTGGGGGTCAACCACCTCGAAGGCCACATTTACGCCAACTGGCTGGTCGAAGGCCCGGAGCCACGTTTTCCGGCGCTCGCCCTCGTCGTCTCAGGCGGGCACACAGACCTCGTGTTCATGCGCGGCCACGGGCAATACGAGCGCCTGGGCGGCACTCGCGACGATGCCGCGGGCGAAGCGTTCGACAAGGTGGGACGGCTTCTTGGCCTCCCTTTCCCGGGTGGACCGCACGTCGCCAAGGCAGCGCTCGAGGGCGGCAAGAGTGCACTCACCCTGCCCCGCGCCTGGATGCCCGGGACGTTCGACTTCAGTTTCAGCGGGCTGAAGACG
>DATNET010000362.1:0-3663 GCA_035606745.1 Tepidiformaceae bacterium | reverse complement strand
GTCGCGGTACGGACTAATCGGTTGGCTGGCGGCCCGGGGAGTGTGCCTGCTCGCGCGCGCTTCCTTACGGTCGCGGTACGGACTATTGGGTGTCCAACTCCGTGGGGCGGTTCGCGGTACGGATGATTGGGTTGGCTGGCGGCTTGGGGTGTGCCTGCTGGCGCGCGCTCCCTTGGGCAGGGGTGCCTTGGGCTGCGGCCTGGTCGCGGTACGGACTAATGGGTGCCTGGCAGCTCGGGGGTGCGGCTGTTCGCGCGCGCTTCCTTGGGCAGGTGTGCCTTGGGCTGCGGCCTGGTCGCGATAGGGACTGGTCGGTACTCGGTCGACGATAGTGTGGCTGCTCCGACAACTAAGCTAGCCAGACGCCGTCCGCCGGCTAGCCGATTCCCGGGTTGACGGGTTCGGTGCCGATTACGCCCTGGTCGGCGAGTTGGGCGCGGTCCGCGGCTGTTAGGCCGAGGAGGTCGCGGAGGATTTCGTCGTTGTGTTCGCCGAAGAGCGGGGCGTGGTTGCGGATTTGCGGGTTTGCTTCCTGGAGCCGCCAACTGGCACTTGGCTGCTTCCACGGGGTCATTCGCGGGTGCGGCAGTTCGACCCAGTAGCCCCGCGTCGCGAGCTGCGGGTCCCGGTGGATGTTGTCGGAATCCAGCACGCGGCCGGCGGGCACCTTCATGCTCTGCAGCTGCATCATCGCCCCAAAGGCGTCCTGTTCGGCTGCCCACGCGCCGATGACGATGTCGAGTTCGTCCTGGCGCGCACGCCGCTGTTCGAGGGTCAGGTCTGCAAGGTCGGGCCGCGCAATGAGGCTGGTGAGCGAACGCCACTCCTGATCGGTGCGGCACGAAATCGCCAGCCACTGCTCTTCGCCCTTGCAGCGATAGACGCCCTGCGGCGCCCAGTGCGGGCTTCGCGCGCCGAAGTGCACGGGTTCCTCGCCACGCATGGAGGCAGCGACGAACTTCTCGCCGACCATCGTGGACATGGTCTCGCGCTGGGGAAGGTCGACGTAGGTGCCCTTGCCGGTCTTGCGCCGCTTGATCAGTGCAAGGGCCACGGCGCTTGCAGCGGCCAGGCCGGCGATGGGGTCGCCATAGGAGATGCCGGTCTTGAATGGGACACCGTCGTCGCCGTAGCCGCTGAGCGACGTGAGGCCGCTCATCTGCTCGATGATCGGCCCGAATCCCACATGTCCGCGTTCCGTGCCGGAATGACCGAAGCCAACCATGCTGACGAGGATGATGTCTTCGCGGGCGGACTTCAGCACATCGTAGGTGAGGCCGAGCTTTTCGAGCACATCCGCGCGGTAGTTTTCGATGACGACATCGCAGCGCTTGACGAGCTGGAGGAAGAGCTCGCGCCCCCGAGCCATGCTGAGGTCCAGCGTCAGCGATTTCTTGTCGCGGTTGTAGTCGTTGAAGTAGTAGCTGCTATTCCACGGGTCTGTCTTGTCGGGCTGTGGGATGAGGGTGCGGATGTTATCCCAGGAACGGGGCGACTCGATTTTGATGACCTCCGCGCCCATCTCGGCGAGGACGCGCGTGGCGTAAGGGCCGGCCCACATCATCGTGAGGTCGGCGACGCGGACACCCTGGAGTGGAAGCTGTTTCATGCTGGCGCCCCTGCAAGCCATTCTGAGCGGACGGTATCGGTATCGGCGCCCGCTTCGTGGAGGCTATCCATCGTCCAGACGAAGCCCTCGAACGGCCGCCCGGGCACGCGTGCCTCGCCCTCGGGCGTTTGCACGGAATCGAAGAAGCGGCGATTTGCGAGGTTTTCGCTCGCGAGCAGGTCGTTTGGCGTGAGCACAGCCCCGAACGGCACCTTGTGGATGGGCGAAAGCGCGAGGATTTCGGCCTTCGTCCGCTGGGCGAACCATGCGTACAGCATCGCCGTGAGCTCGTCGTCCTGTTCGGCGCGCTGATACGGGTCGCGGAAACGTTCTTCGTTGAGCACCGGGTCGCCCAGCAGGTCGAACAGGGAGTGGACCTGGCGTTCCAGCGCACAGACTCCCGCATAGCCGTCCAGGCATGGGTAGATTGCCCAGACCGAGCGGACGGAGTTGCCCATGCGCATTTGCGGCCCAGCGCCGGTGTAGGCGCTCCCGGGGCCGTAGAGTTCGAGCATGCCGGCGGCGCATTCCTGCAGCGAAATGTCGACCCAATCGCCTTCGCCCTGCATTAGAGCTCCGTAGTAGGCAGTGACTGCCGCGCCAAATGCGTTCATCCCGCCGAGCGCCTGTGCCTGGTTGCCGCCGGTGAGCAGCGGTTCGCGGTGGGGCGAGCCGGTGAGGGACATCAGGCCACCCATCGCGAACGAGGTCAGGTTTGTCGCTTCGAAATCGGCGTAGGGGCCGGTCTGGCCGAACGGCGTGATCGAAACGATGACGAGCGCAGGATTCTCCTTGCGGAGGGCGACGGGATCGAGACCCCGGGCGGCGAGGGCGCCGGGCTTGCCATCTTCGATGAGGATATCGGCGCCAAGTGCGAGTCTGCGAAGTTCCGGATCAGGCACATCGACGCGGCGCTTGCCTGCACAGAGGTAGACCGCCTCGTCGTGGGTCAGTGCGGCGGTTGGGCCTTCGGTCCGCACCACGTCTGCGCCATAGCCGGCAAGGAAGTGCGAAGCGAAGGCGGCGGCGATGCCTCCGCCGATTTCCAGCACCCGCACTCCAGAAAGCACACCTTCGGATGTTGAGTCTGTCATGGGAGTGGATTCTACTCCGATGGGCGGGTGTTCTCACGTGGAGGGTGGAGTCGTTGATGGACACCGGCACAATCAGGGTGAAATCCACACGGCGCACGCTTGTAGCAGGTGGTCAGTACCGCGACCGCGAGGCCGCAGCCGGAGGGAGGGGGCCGTTGATTGGGCGAATCTGCCAAACCGTGAGGAGCTATGGCCGTGGGTCTTCCGGCTCGTGGCGACTTCGCCCCTCAACCGCCGGCTCCCTCCGGCTGCGGCCTCGCGGTCGCCGTACTGACTGGTTGGTGTCGTGCTCAAAGTCGCCGTGATGCGTGGCACCGGCCGCCTGCTTGCGCTCGGCTCCCTCGGGCGGTCGCCGTACTGTTTAAGCACGCTATCGGCCTGGCCTTGAGCCGCTGGGGCAATGAAAGAGGGCGGCTCATCGCCGCCCTCTCGGGTGTTGGGTGAATGGTGGGCGGGCGTCTACCCGTGAAGGGCGACTGCTTCCCGGTGGAGGCCGAGTGACTCGAGCTTCGCACGCGATGGCTTGCAGGTGTCGAGGTCCCAGTCGCAGGCTTTGAGGTAATCCGTCTCGAGCAGCTCGGTATCGAGCTTGACGCCTTCGAGCGGGCCGGCGGTCGTGCCTTCGTTGGTGACGCCGCTGACGCGTGTGGGGACTGGCCGCATGCGCGGGTTTTCGCCTTCGCGTACTTCGTAGGCCATGCGCATGTTCGAGATGCGTTCGCCGATTTGCATCATCTCGTCGAGGTCCATGTCCCAACCGGTGACGGCGTTGAACCATGCGGGCATGTTGGCCGTATTCGCCATCATCATGATGAACTGGCACATGCCGCCACTGTTGACGATATGCATGTACTCGCTGGCGCCCTTGTGGTGCTCGCCCCGCCCGGTCGCCTGAGTGCGGTCGCGCACTGCCGCCGGCACGGTGCCGATGCGGCGGTTGCCTTCGTACTGCGTGTGGCG
>DATNET010000332.1:0-3942 GCA_035606745.1 Tepidiformaceae bacterium | reverse complement strand
GCTATCGTTCCACTTCTTGATCTTGCCGAGAAAGATCCCGGCAATGGTTGGGCCGTCCAGCCTGAGCGGGTGCGAGAGCCCGTTGAGGTTGTACGCGACGGTGATCGCTCCAATCACCGTGGGGATGTGCTGAGCGTCCGGCTCCTTTGAAAGCTCTTTGTCGGACATCGCGGCATCCGACGCGCCGAAATCGACGGTCCGGGCGATGAGTTGCTGGATGCCCGCGCCGCTCCCGAGCGCCTGGTAGTTGATGCGCACGTTTTTTGCGACCTTGGTGTAGTCGTCGAACCATGCCTGGTAGACAGGCGCGGGGAACGTCGCCCCGGCGCCCAGGACATCGGCTGAATCGTTTTTGCCGATGTCGGCGGGGATGCGGCCAGGCACGGCCGTTGCACCAGTTGAGGTGGCCGTCGCGGAGGCCGAGTTGCTCCCTCCACCGCACGCCACCGCGCCGAGGCAAAGCGCAGCCACCACCGCGAGCAATCCTGCTACTAAAGCTCCCCTGCGAAATCTTCGGAAGTACATCCCTCGGTGCTTGCTCCTCATGCGTTCATCCGATGTCTCGTGAGGAGCGTCGCAGCGGCCGGTTAACCGAGAATTAACGGATGCCCCCTGCTTGGCCGGTGCGCGTTCGTTGACTGTGATACTCAATTCTTTTTACACGCCGTTTGCGGGACGAACGTTGCTGCCTTACATGGTTGAAGCAACATAATGCCAACGGCGGAAGGGAATGACGGCCAATCTGCCGCACGCCAGGCTGTGGTTATCGAAGTGCCAGGTGATCTGGCGCGCGGAAACCACGCATGGCGCCAATCCTCTCCAGTGTCGAGGGCTCCCGGCCCGCCATCCCCCGTCCCGGGTTTCGTCGTGAGGCGGGACCCGGGTGGCAGGCCCGGAGCCCTCGGCGCATACTTGTTCAACACCACGGCGCCGCGTGGCCCAAATCTGCGTTCTCAAGAGCTCTAAAGCGTATGGCCCAGAAGATTCTCGTCGTCGATGACGAGTCCAACATCCGTGACCTCGCGACCCTTTACCTCGAAAAGGAAGGCTTCCTCGTGGAAGCGGCTCAGAACGGGACGGATGCGTTGCTGCGATTCCAGCAGGCGCAGCCGGCGATGGTCGTGCTCGATGTGATGATGCCTGGCATGGATGGCTTCGAAGTGTGTCGTGAGCTCCGCCGCGAGCATGACGTGCCCATCCTGATGCTGACGGCACGAAGCGAGGATGTGGACAAGATCGTCGGGCTCGAAATTGGCGCCGACGATTACATGACCAAGCCGTTCAACCCGCGAGAAATGGTCGCCCGCGTGAAAGCGATCCTGCGCCGTTTCGAGGGTGGCCGCCGCCCCCAAAACGCGATGACCGTCGCCAACCTGACCGTAGACAAGGCGCGCCGCGAAGCAAAGGTCGATGAGGAACACCTCGACCTGCGCACCAAGGAGTTCGACCTGCTCGTAGCGTTCGTGGAAAACCCCGGCATCGCACTCACTCGGGACCAGCTGCTTGGAAGCGTTTGGGGGTACGACTACGCAGGGGAAACCCGCACAGTCGACGTCCACGTCCAGCATTTGCGGTCAAAACTCATGGGCGCGAGGCTTCAGATAGAGACGCTTCGCGGCGTGGGCTACAAGCTGATAGAAATCCAATCCTGACCCCGCCCGGGAGACCCCCGTTCTAATGGGCAGCCTTCAGGTCCGGCTTTTTTTGACGTACCTCGTCATCATTTCGGTGACGCTGGGCCTCACCGCGCTCAGTCTCTTTCTGCAAATCGGTGGATATCGCGATTCCATTTCCTACGGCAACCTCGAAGACCTTGGGCGCCTGGTCGATTCGCAGGCCAACACCGAGATCCAAAACTCCGTCGCTACGCGGCCGACCGACGGCTCCACGGTGCCAGACCAGACCAATCTGCTGTTCGTGCTGCGGTCGTTCCTCACGCAGGGCGAACCGGGGCGAGTCGCCCCATCGACATCGCTCGCCTTCGTCGATGCATCGGGGCACGTAATCCCCGGCGCGGCCGTGAGCAGCACGCCGCTCGACAAAGCAGTCGTGAAGCTCCTGGACCCGGCTGCGGCGAACACCAATCCCGGCGATCGTTCGCCGCAGCGCTGCCACCTGAATTTCCCCGATCGACCGGCGCTCTTGTGCGTGCGCATGCCGTTGCCCCAGACCGTGCTCGACGCCTTCCCCGGCACGACCGCGAAAGCGATCATCGTCGCGCGCCCGGCCACGAGCCTCGGTCAGGTGCTCGGAGACCTTGGGCCGCGGCTGCTTTTTTCAGGGCTGATTGGCGTGGCGGCGGCGCTCGTGCTCGGGTTCCTGCTTTCGCGGAGTGTTGCCGCGCCGCTGCGGAACATCGCACGGGCGGCCCGCAGCGTGGCGAGAGGAAACTACCGCCAACGGGTCCCCGCGACGGGGCCGCGCGAAGTCCGCGACCTTGCCGCCAATTTCAACCGCATGACGGAAGAGGTGCAACGCTCGCAACAGACGCTGCGCGATTTCCTTGCCAACATTTCGCACGAACTGAAGACGCCACTCACATCGATCCGCGGGTTCAGTGAGGCGATGCTCGACGGCACCATTGATGATGGGCCGGGGATCGAACGCTCGGCCCGAATTATCAGCGACGAATCGAACCGCGTGCTGCGGCTCGTGCAGGAACTGCTGGACCTCTCGCGCATCGAAAGCGGCCAGGTTTCGATGCAACAGGAAGACCTCAACCTCCACGAACTGTTCGAGCACGTCAGCGAAGTCTTCGCGCTCCGCAGCGAGGAGTCGGGCGTGCAGCTCGAACTCAGTCTCGAGGGGGCGGGACAGATACGCGGAGACTTCGACCGCCTGGAGCAGGTGCTGAACAACTTGCTCGACAACGCCTTTCGCCACACCCCGTCCGGTGGCGTGGTGCGGCTCATCTCTCGCGACGTTCGCCCGGGCATCCTGCAGGTGGCCGTGACCGATTCTGGCGTGGGCATCCCGTCGCAAGATGTCCCACACCTGTTCGAACGCTTTTACCGTGCGAACGGTTCGGGCAACCGCAAAGGGTACGGCCTCGGGCTCGCTATCAGCCGAGAGATCGTGCGCGCGCACGGTGGCGAAATCTGGGCTACGAGCGAGCCGCAGCGCGGCACGACGTTTGTCTTTACGCTGCCCACCGCGGGCCGAGAAGCGCCGAGAGCCTCCGCGCGATAGCGTCCATCCCGTAAGCGCCACCCCCCATGCGGCCAGCCCAGCCCGACATCACGATGGCCATGCGGTAGAGGCCGAACGCTTCGTAGTACTCAAGGCTGTGAAGCGCACTGCCCGTGACCTCCGCATACGCGTCCGAGAGCAGGGACGAGCCGTGCTCGCCCGGCATGCCCCCGAAGGCAGCGAGCAGCGCAGCATAGAAGCCAAAGTCGGAACGTGGGTCGCCGATAGCGGCGAGTTCCCAATCGACGACGGCAACCACGTCGTTTCCACGGAACAGGTAGTTGCCGGGGTTCGGGTCGCCGTGCGTGAGCGCGTGCCTCGCGTCGGCCGGCTCGTTCCTCTCAAGATAGTCGCCGAGGGCGATGAGCAGCGGGGCGCGACCAATTCGCAGCCCATCTGCGCGGGCCCGCCACATGGCGAGCTCGCACGCGATGGGCGATGGCAGTGCCGGCCCGCTTCGTCCGGCCGGCAAGAGGAGGTCGAGACCCGCCGCGCGCCAGTCGACGCCATGAATCGCAGCCAGGGCCTGTGCGGCGGCAAGCAACCGCTCCGACCGTCCGTACCAGAACAGGGGCAAGGTGTCGCCAACGACGCGTTCCATGAAGAAAAACGGTGCCCCAAAGATGGCCGGATCGGATTCGTACCAGAGCACGGCCGGCACCGGCACCGCTGTCCGTGCGAGCGCGCGCATCACGCGGAACTGCCGCTCGACGTCGTAGGGCGCGAGGATCCCGTCCTGGCGTTGAGGCCGGA
>DATNET010000331.1:0-2565 GCA_035606745.1 Tepidiformaceae bacterium | reverse complement strand
GCGTCGCCCGATTCGCCCATCCAATCAATGATCGCGTTCGCACCGGCGCCGGCGAGGCCGCCCAGGCCGAGTGCCGCGACCCAGCCATCCGAAGCCTCGAAAAGGTAGCGTGCGCCAAGTTGGCCCTCGCCGACGCCTGGCTGGCTCCACGCTCCCCGCCGAATACCCGGGCCGCTGGCGTTTACGTGGCGAATGTCCCATGTGGCCTGGGCGTTATCCATCGCGTTCGCCATCGCCTCTTGCATCGACACATCAACGTGCTGGCCGATGCCGTCATTCACGCCCCGTGCGTAGAGCGCGACCATGGCGCCCACTGCACCCTGGAAATTTGCCTGGGCGTACGCTTGGGGTGCTGTTGTTCGAACGGGACCACGCTGAGGGTCGCCATTCAAATGCATATGGCCGCCCATGGCAGAGCCAACGATGTCGGTAGCGGCGAAGTGGCTATACGGACCCGATTGGCCGAAATTGCTGATGCTGACGTGGATCAATCCGGGATTTAGCGCGCTCAATGCCTCGTAATCGAGCCCGGCGCCCTGGGCGAAGCCAGGCGCCCACGTCTCTACGAGGATGTCGGCCGTTTCGATGAGGCGGCGAAAGAGTTCACGACCGGCTTCCAGCCGCAGCTCGCAGGTCACGGAGCGCTTCCCGGAATTCATGGCCCACCAGTAGAGGCTGGTGTCTGGGCCCGCTTCGCCCTTGAAAAACGGCCCGTTCTGGCGCGTCGGGTCGCCATCGCGGGGCTCGACCTTGATCACATCCGCCCCCAGTTCGCCCAGTACGCGCGCGCAGAGCTGACCTTTTTCGTCGGCTACATCGAGCACTCGATAGCCAGCGAGAGGACCACCTGGGTGCGGGTGAGGAATCGGGGGCTGTTCGGGTTGCATGGAGTTGTTCTACCGGTTTGCGGCCCCGGATTCAAACCGGGGCATCCGGAGCGGCCCCGGGCCCGAACGCGAGGATGTCTTCGAGTTCACCAGTTTCCTCCTCGAGGCCGCCATCGAGGCCATCCTCGATTCGCCGCAACAGCGCCTCCAGGCCCCATCGGCGTTCCGCCGAAACGAGAGCGACGTTCGGCGGCGGCGCCCCAGCTCCCTGCACCAGGGCACGCGCTTCGTCAAAGTCGGCGACCAGCTTGCCATCATCGTCACGCAGCAAGTCCACCTTGTTGAGCGCCAGCAGTGTTGGCCGTTCACCCACGCCGAGCTCGGCGAGGGTTGCATCGACCGACTGCGTCTGTTCGAACGCGTTCTGGTGCGAAATGTCGATCACGTGGAGGAGCAGGTCCGCCTCGGCCAACTCCTCGAGCGTCGCCCGGAAGGCCGCGACGAGGTCAGTCGGGAGCTTTTGGATAAATCCAACGGTGTCGGTGAGGAGCACGACTTCCCCGCTCGGAAGCCGCAGCCGCCTGGTGACCGGATCGAGCGTGGCGAAGAGCTTATTTTCGGCCAACACGTCGGCCCCCGACAGCGCCCGCATCAGCGTCGACTTTCCGGCATTGGTGTAACCGACAAGGGCGACGACGGGGACGCCGTTCCGAGCACGCCGCCGGCGATACAGCTCGCGCTGGGTTCGGACGGATTCGAGGTCGCGTTTGATTTTGCTAATCCTGCCCCGAATCAAGCGCCGGTCGGTCTCGATCTGTGTCTCACCCGGGCCACGCGTGCCGATTGCGCCTTCCATGCGCTCCAGGTGGGACCACTGCCCGGCAAGCCGCGGCAGGAGATACTGCATCTGTGCGAGGGCTACCTGGAGACCACCCTCACGGGTCTGGGCGCGCGTGGCAAAGATGTCCAGGATGAGCGCTGTGCGGTCGATAACCTTCACGCCGAGTGACTTTTCGAGATTGCGCTGCTGCGATGGTGAAAGCTCATCATCAAAGATCACGACGTTCGCATCGAGCTCTTTGCGCGCCTCCACGACGTCCTCCACCTTGCCGCTCCCGATGTACGTCGCCGCCACGGGGTGGTCGAGCTTCTGCGTGGTCTGCCCGACCACAACAGCACCAGCGGTCCGCGCGAGTTCCGCAAGCTCCTGTAGGGATTCTTGCGCGGGGAGCAGTGTACCGCGCGTATCAACGGCTACGAGATAAGCCCGGTCGGCGATCGGAGCGGTGGAGTGGAGCTTGGGCAGATGACCTCCTACTTTAGCCGGGTGGGTCGGGGATCCCGAGTGCCCGACAGATCGAACGCGCGAGGATATTGCCGATTTCCTGATGCCGGGGAATTGCTTCCACTTTGCCCGTGGCAGGGTTGTGCCAGAGCGAGTGGCGCGCGCCTTCCCGTTGAAGTTCGCAGCCGTTGGCCGTCAGATGACGAATCAGCGTGGTGCGCTTCAACCGACGCGCACGACATCCCTCACAGCGCTGGGGGACATTGACCTGGCTGCTTCGTCGCGCAGGTGGGCGAGCACCAATTCGATCGCTGCGGCAAGGTCGTCGAGCGCTTCGGGCGGGGTCCTTCCCTGTCCGTTGGCGCCGGGCACTTCCGGGCTGTGAGCCCAATACCAGCCGTCTCCGCCATCCTCAATGATCGCTGTGAACTCGTTGGACATGCGAACATGGTA
>DATNET010000295.1:0-4826 GCA_035606745.1 Tepidiformaceae bacterium | reverse complement strand
CTGCCGGTCGAGATCGTTGACGGCCATCGACACGTGGTCGACGCGCTGGAGGTTGACGGCGCCGCCGCCAGCTTCGACTGTCCCGGGCTTATCGGCCGAGTTCGGGCTGAAGAGCTGCCAGAGGATGCCGCCGCTTTCCTTTGGATGGATGTACGTAAGCCGCCACATCCCGTCGTCGGTGATGCCGCCGAACGGTGTGACGCCAAGGCGCTCCAGTTCCGCTGCTGCTCCATCGATATCGTGGACTTCGACGGTGATGTGGTGGAGGCCCGGGCCGCGCTCGTCCAGGTACTTCTGTACAAACGACTTTTCGCCCGCTGGCTGAATGATTTCGAACTGGATGCCGGTGCCGCGGACTTCACTCACGGAGCCGCTGAAATCCTCCCCGGGGTGAGCCTCCCAGCTATGCGCGAACTGAAAGCCCAGCAATCGCTGCAACTTTTCCGATTGGGCCTGCCAGCTTTCGGCAGCCATGCTGATGTGATCGACGCGTTTGACAGGCAACAATGGGACGCTCCGGCGCAAGGCTCAGCGAAGCGCGAGAGCGCATTCGCCGGCAACAACTCTGTATGTGGGATACGGTGCGGCACGGCCGCCGCCGAGGCAGGGCGGTTCATCCGTATCGCAGTATGGTAAGTTGCCCGCGAAGGTCGCCGCAATGCCAATGACTCGTCGCGCCACTGTGCTCGTTAACCCGGCTGCGCGGGGCGTCTCAGAGCGCTTCGATGGCTCGAAGATCGTGCGCTACCTCGGAAAGCGTGGCGTGGAAGCGCGGCTCACGGTTCCCTCATCGCCCGCCGATGCCGTGCGCGAGGCCCAGCAATCGGGCGAACGGGGCGATGACTTGCTCTTCGTCATCGGTGGCGACGGTTCCGTCCGTGATGCCGCGTACGGCCTGGCGGGTTCGAATACTGCCCTGGCGGCCGTGCCCGCGGGGACCGTGAACGTGTGGTCCAAGGAGGCCGGCATCCCGAGCGGGATACGGCAGGCCCTTGATGCCCATATCGGCGGACAGAGCATCCACATCGACCTTGGCCGCGCAAACGGGCAGGCGTTCCTGCTTATGGCCGGCATCGGGTGGGACGCGGAAGTGGCGCGGCGCGTGCCCGGCTGGCTCAAGCGGCGCGTGGGCGACATCGCCTACATCGTGCAAGCTGCATGGATGCTGCCACGGCTTCGACCCCGCCATGCGCGGTGGACGGCAGATGGCCTGGAGATGGACGAGCCGCTGGCGTTGATGGTGCTCGGGAACACCAGGCTGTACGGCGGCCGAATCCGGCTCACTCCCGACGCCGCAATCGACGATGGCAAACTGGACCTCATCGCGCTCTGCCCACAAACGATCCTGGAGGGTGCGCGGATTACCGCGAAGCTGGCGTCCGCGAGCTTCCGGGACGATGCACGTGTGCTCCAGACAAGGGCGGCGGAAGTGGTGGTGAAGACGCCCGGGCTAGCGGTCCAGCTTGATGGCGATTTCGTCGGGCACACGCCCATGGCGTTTACGGCCGACCCCGGCGCATTGCTTGTGAGCGTGCCAGCCGGGCCGCTGGCGGAGATCTTCACGAGGCCACACATCGACCGGCGCTGAGCCCCCGGACCGGTTCCCGTTATTGAAACCAGCGGGCGTTATTCGCCTTCGAAGCGCGTGATGGTGCCGGCGGAGACCACGAACCGGCCGGCGGCGCGCGTCATCACCTCGCGCAGACGGTCGGGGTCGGCGGCCGTGACGATCGTTTGCTGGAAGCTGTCGAAGAATTCCAGCACGCCGCGCCTTCGCCGCGCATCGAGCTCGCTCAACACGTCATCGAGGAGCACGACCGGGTCGTCGCCGAGCGCGCGCCGCAGATAACTCGCCTCAGCGATGCGCATCGAGAGGGCGGCCGTGCGCTGCTGAGCGCGCGACGCGAAGGAATCTGCGGGAAGCGAATCGATTTGGACGAGGACATCGTCGCGGTGCGGCCCCACGAGCGTCGCGCCGGCGCCAATTTCACGGCCACGTACCGACGCCAGCGCACGCAACATCCGGGCCGTCCACTCCGTCTCGTCGATGGGAGAATCGACATCGGTCAGGCCGGCCAGAGCGGGCTTATACGTCAGTTCGATCTCTTCGAGGCCGTCGCTCAGGCGGTCCATTTGGAAGGCGGCCTGGGGGACGATATGGCCGAGGGCATCCGCACGCGCCTGCATGATCACCCCACCGGCGTGCGCCAGCTCCTGGTCCCAGAAGCTGAGCTCGTTCGAGTTCGCCTCGCGCGTCTGGATGCGCTTGAGCAGGCTGTTGCGCTGCTGGAGCACTTTCGCGTACCGCTGCATCGCGCGCAGGTAACCGCGGTCGACCTGGGAAATCATCATATCGAGGTAGCGGCGGCGCATCAGCGGCGGGCCTGCGACGACTTCGATATCAAGCGTGGTGAAAAGCACCGCGGCCATCTGTCCGACGGCGTCCGAAGCGCGCTTGGGTACGCCGTTTACGCGCACGCGCTTGCCTGCGCGATGGCTGGCATCGGTGCTGCGGCCCACAATCGCGACTTCGAGTTCAAGGTTGCCGGCAGAGCGCTCAACTTCGCACGAAAGCCTTGCGACGGGGAAATCGGACGACAGGATGTCGCGGCGGACAAGGTCGGCATCGTTACTGGCGCGGCTCGAACGCAGGGTCGAGAGCAGGTAGATAGCTTCCAGCAAGTTGCTCTTACCCTGGGCGTTATCACCCACAAAGAGGTTGAGGCCGCGGTCCAACTTGAGGTCGACGCGTCCGTAGTTTCGGTAATTTGCTATCTGTAGATCGAAGATATACACGGTACATTCCAATTATACGGGAAGTTCTTAGCTTGCGGCTTACTTTATTTTCCGAATGTAGCTCGTTTTGTTGGCCTTGACGCACCCTTTCGGTGTGGTGGTAGTCGCCCAACGGTGAAAATTGCTCACCCGCCTAAGCGTTAGCCTTGTCTCCACGGGACGCGGGCTTCTATAATCCGCGTGGGGTACTGTGCCCCGCGGGTGTGCATGTGAAAGTCCAGGTACTCCAGGAAAATCTCCAGCGCGGCCTCTCCATCGTCGGGCGGGCGGTGGCGACGCGTTCGACACTGCCGATCACGGCGAACGTGCTGCTCGCGACCGATAAGGGCCGCCTCAAGCTCGCGGCGACAGACCTCGACATCGCGATCAGCACGTGGGTGGGTGCAAAAATCGATGAAGAAGGCGCAACCACGGTGCCGTCGCGCCTCATCGGCGACTTCGTGTCGTCGTTGCCGCCGGCCACGGTAGACCTCGAAATCCCAGAACGCGGACGCCAGGTACGCCTGGAATGCGCCCGCAACCAGTCGTCCATCAACGCCATGGACGCAGAAGACTTCCCGCGCATCCAATCCATCCCGGATGGCATTAGCGTTGAATTGGACCCCAAAGCCATGCGCAGGGCGATCGAACGGGTCGAATTCGCCGCGGCGAGCGACGATTCACGCCCGGTGCTGACGGGCATCCACGTAAAAACCGACGGCACACGCCTAACGCTGGCTTCGGCCGACGGTTTCCGGCTCGCCGTGTCCGACATTACCCTCGCGACGGCGCCGCGCGAAGCGATTGAAATCATCATCCCGGCGCGCGCGTTGCGGGAGCTTGGGCGCCTCATCGGCGAAGCCAACGAGCCGATCGAGATGCGCGTCAACACGCAACGCACCCAGGTGCTCTTCGCGATGACCGACACCGAAATGGTGGCACAGCTCATCCAGGGGACGTTCCCGAACTACAACCAGCTCATCCCCGCAGACTTTTCGACGAAGTGCACGGTGAACGTCGACGAGTTCAAGCGCGAAACGCGCATCGCGGCGATCTTTGCGCGCGACGGCAGCGGCATCATCCGCCTGCAAATCCAGAACAGCCCGGGCCAGCTTTCGGTCAGTGCCCGCGCCGACGAAGTGGGCGACAACGAAGGCAAAATCGACGCGAACGTGGACGGCGAATCATCCAAGATCGCGTTCAACAGCCGCTACCTTCAAGACGTCCTCGGCGTGCTCGGCGGCGAAGTCGCGCTCGAAATGACGAGCGCCTCCAGCCAGGGCGTCTTCCGCCCGGTCGGCGAAGCCGACTACGTGCACGTGGTCATGCCGATGTTCGTGCAGTGGTGAGGGGGTCGTTCTGATCCATCGAATTTGGGACTGCCTGCAAAACCCGGATCGAGCCGTCTTTCTTCCGGCGTGGCGAGGATCCTCAACACGCTGGCTCCCCAACCGCTCGCGTCATCTTGCGCGCGCGAGAAACCGCGAGGGTCGACAGTTCCGGGTTGGTCGCGGTAGGGATTTCACCTGTCCCCGCGTGCAGTTCGTTTAGCGCGAACCTAACACCCATGGACACGGGGTCGTATGGTCCAACCAACGGATTATGGAGGCGCGCATGGAAGCGGGCGGGCTCGGTCATCTGGTTGTCGTGCAGAAAGGCAAGCGACGACTCGTCAAGCGGACGGGCTTTGTGAAGGAAGCAGACCTGCAATCGCTCATACTTACGTCGCCCGAGTTGCTAGGACCGCTAGGTGCGGAGCTTCGATTCATTCCGATCGGTTGGGAAGTGCCTTTGGGTCCTGGCCGGCTCGACCTCCTGTTTCTCGACTCGGATGGAGTCCTTACGCTCGTCGAGACCAAGCTCAAGGCGAATAACGAGAGCCGCCGAGAGGTCGTGGGCCAGATTCTCGAGTACGCAGCGTACGCGGCAGAGTGGTCGGTCGACGCTGTAGGCGTGAAAGCACGAGAGTTCCTAGCATCCAGTTATGCACCAGCGGACATCGCTGGCTTGAGCCTCGAAGAAGCTATTGCGACTCGGCTGGAGTGGCTGAC
>DATNET010000270.1:0-3779 GCA_035606745.1 Tepidiformaceae bacterium | reverse complement strand
AACCCAGCCAGACGACATAAAGGCCGCCGGATATGAGCGCTGGATCTGTGGCGAAATGCTGGGAAGCGTCTTCGGCCGCAGTGCCCAAACAGAAGCCTACTGCGCCGCCATGGACGATAAGTGCCGGCAGCACAGCGACCCCATGCCCTACTCCGCCTTCGGGCAGTCGCTCACCGACCTCTCCGTCCGCGGCATCCTGACCGCCGACGTCCAGATGAAGGACAAAGTCCTTCATGTTACGTTCCGTTATTTCAAAAGCGACGATGCCTGGGCACAGCAGGTTTGGGACGCCGCGAAGGTTGCCCTGCCGTTACTGGAAAAGGCCTACGGGTACCCGTTCGCCTACGACACCCTGAACCTGCGCGAATCCAACTACATCGAGCTCGGCGGCGCCGCCGGCATTTCGTACGACACCGGGGGAGATGTGCTCCTCGCTCCGGATAACGGCTTCCCGATCCCTGAAGTGGTGGTCCACGAGTTGGGCCACCAGTGGGCCGGCGCCAACGAGGCCGAGACATGGATCGCTGAAGGCCTGGCCGAATACGGTATGCGGACCGTCGCCCCGCAAATGGGATTTACCCCGGTGGACTATCGCTGGCAATCCCTTGGCTACACCGACAACCTCGCCCTCTGGGGCTATAGCGATGTCAACGATGCCTCGTACTGGTACGGACGCGCCGGCGCATTCTGGTTCGCCTATCAGACGGCCATCGGCGGGCAGGCCAACATGACGAAAGTCCTCGCGCAGACATCGCCCGCGTCGGCCGGGAGCCCGTTCGATGCCCGTTGGTACATGGATGAGGGTGAAGCGGTAAGCGGGGCCAACCTCGATTCACTCTTCTCGACGTGGGTGTTCAACCCCACTACGTCCGCGGAGCTGTTGAAGGAGCGCCGCGCCGCACACGACCTGGTCGCAACGCTCGACGCACGGGCGGCGTCTCTGGGCCTCTCGGGCACGCCGAAAGACATTCAGAATAATCTCGATGCCTGGGTGTTCGCAGGCGTTGCCGGCCAGGTCACCGCCGCGAACGCTGTTTTGGACCACTACGCCGCGGTCCTCAAACTCGCGAGCGCGCCGGGCCTCTCAGCCACCTCAGCCGTAGCCCGGTCATGGGGCACCCAAACCATGGCTGCCACGGACGGTCTCATCGCGCAACAGAAGTCCGCGATCGATGCAATCGCCGCCACCGCCCAGCAGATCAAGGACGAGCCAGGCGGCTCTCCTGCTCGCGCTCGTATGGCGGACGCCCTCACGCGCTACCAGGACGGCGATTTCACCGGAGCGACCCGCCTTGCCTCCGACACGGCCACGACGGCGGCGAACGAAGTGATCGCCCAGCAGGTGCTCGACAACTCACGCACGGTCCAGAAGAACTACAGCGGTGGCCTCATCGGCGGCATCGGCCTCTTGTTCGCTAATCCGGCCGGAGACCTCTCAAAAGCCGAAAAGTCGTATGCCGCCGGGGACCCCGCAACAGCAATCGCCCAGGCTCAATCGGCGATCGACACCTGGAACGGCGCTAAATCGGCCGGATTGGAGCGCCTGGCTATCCTGGTGGGGATACTCGCCGCCCTCAGCCTTGGCGCCTGGTGGTTGTTGAACCGGCTGGCCAGCAACGTCAGAACGCCGATGCCCACGCGCCCGGCCCGGGCTGAAATACCCGACGTGCCCCCGTTGCCCAACTGGCGCGACTGGGAAAACAAGAAGACTCCCGGACCGCCCACGTAACCCGCTGGTGTAGCTGCCCCGCCCACGGCGCTACACGGGGATGTCGGGGTGCTCGCCAAAGTCGACGCGCCGCCGAAGGTTCGAGGAACGGCTCCGGACGCGATCCCGCATTCCGCCCAGCCGGTCGAGAATGTGCGCCAGCCGGCGTTCCACAGTCCCACGAAGCCACGACCGCGTTGAACCCACCTCGCGGTAACGGTTGTACCGGCGTTCAAGGCGCGTTTTTGTGCGCATCGACTGTGTCCGTGTTAGCTCCCTCAGGATGCTGCGACGGAGGAGTAACGCCGCTTCCAGGTGGTCGGTATGGGCGCCCTCGCCCGGCTCTGGCACCGTGGCGTCGGCGATTCCCAGCTTGATGCAGTCGTTCGAAGTGAGTCGCAGCCGCTCCGCCGCTTCCCCTGCCCGGCTTGCCTCCTGGTAGAGGATCTTCGCCGCGTCTTCTGGCCGGATTACCTCATAGACGGCGTTGTCGAGCATCAACACCCGGTCCGCAACCGCCATCGCCACCGCGCCCTCGGAGTTCGCCTCGCCAATAATCACGGCGATCGTGGCGACCGGCAGTTCGAGCATCGTCGCCATACAGAGCGCGATATCGTGCCCCAGCCCCGACTGCTCGCTTTCCAGGGTCGGCAGAGCCCCTGCCGTGTCTATCAGCGTCACGAGCGGCAGGTTGAATTTGGTTGCGAGCAACATCGCCCGCTTCGCTTTGCGGAAGCCTGCACTCGTTATCCAGCCGTCGGTCTTTTGGCCGGAGCGCGACCGCTCCTGTCCGACGACCATGATCGCTTCGCCCCCGAGCGATGCCACGCCCGCGATAATTGCAGGGTCGTCCTCGCCGCTTCGGTCGCCATGGATTTCGACGAACGATGTCGTCATCCGGGCGATAAAGTCGCGCGCGGTGGGCCGCTGTTCATGGCGCGAAATCTGCACCTGCAGCCAGGCCGCGCGGTCCGAATGCACGGACTTCCCCTCGCGGATCTCGTGCGGAGCACTCAGCCGGTAGTCGTCCAGCAGCAGGTCGAGGAGCAGCGCAAGCGAATCGCGAAGCTGTGCGCGCGGGATAACCGCATCGATCAGCCCGCGTTGCAGATGCAGTTCGGAGGTGTGCGCGCCTGGTGGTAAGTCGTCGCCTTCGCTTTCCTGGAGCGCACGCATCGCCGCGTACCCCACCAGTGCGTTCGGTTCGGCAATGAGGAAATCCGCAAGGCTGATAAATCCGGTGTACGCCGACCCGGTCGTTGGGTCCGTCACCACTGCGATGTGCGGCATCCCCGTCTTGGCATGCCGCGCCGCCG
This sequence comes from Tepidiformaceae bacterium, assembly GCA_035606745.1. GTDB lineage: Bacteria > Chloroflexota > Dehalococcoidia > Tepidiformales > Tepidiformaceae > DATNET01. Next base: position 755 of record DATNET010000270.1, on the reverse strand, counting down.
CCACGATCACCCTCGGCACCTGCATGAGCGCGAGCAACCCTTCCTGCATGCGCGTTCCCGACGTTGAACACACGATCACGACCGGTGCCTTTCGCGCCGCCGCTTTTTCGAATGCACGTGCCAGCCGTTCTCCGGCCACCACGCCAATCGAGCCTCCGAGAAACGAAAAGTCGATGACCGAGATCACGATGTCGCGCCCGAAAATCGAACCCGTGCCGGTCAACGCGGCCTCCGCGAGTCCCGTCCGCCGCTGCGCACTAATCACGCGGCTGCGATACGACTGCTTGCCATGGAACGAAATCGGGTCGATCGATGTGACGCCCCGGTCGTCCTCGTGGAAGCTCCCGGTATCCAGCAGCGTCGCCATCCGCTCACGCGCACTGAGGTGAAAGTGGAATCCACATGAATGGCAGACACGGTACCGCTCGTACGACCGAGAACCCTCAAGGTCGGCCCCGCAGGAAAGGCATTGCTCGTGCCGCATCGGTTCGACGCTCTCCGGGACTGGCTCCGGACGGCGCAGGATGGTTTTGAGGCTCTTCACGGCTGGTAGTGTATCAAGCAAGGCCACTTTCCGTGGCGCCCTCGACGACCTTCCGCGACTCTCCTTCGTCTGCCGGGCCGACGATGCCTTCTTTTTCTAGGACATCCATGACGCGGCACGCCTTCACATAACCGATTCGCAAACGTCGCTGGAGCAACGACGGCGAAATCCGCTGGTGCTGCCGCGCAAGCGCGATCGCCCGGTCGACGAG
>DATNET010000260.1:0-7983 GCA_035606745.1 Tepidiformaceae bacterium | reverse complement strand
GGTGAAAGCGGACTGACCGCGAAATCTATTCGTCAGGGCGACACGGTAATCGGCCACACCATCGTTGTGACCGGCGGGCTGGACGCCTCAGGCAGCCGGATCGTCGCCGACCTCGTCGTCGTCGGGAAGAAGTTCGATCGCGCGCAATAGCAACGCTTCGGCGCTGTGCCAGCACGACCGAAGTGCGGTCCCGCTCAACACTTCGAACTGGGCGATTTCACTCGCGTTCCGGGCCACTCTGCCAGCAATGCGGCCTCGCTCGGGTAGCTCCTCAAGTTGGCGGCGACGATTTGCTTCCATCCAGCATCAAGGTCGCAGTAGTAGTCCTTCGCGCTCTTTGACGCCGACGTGTACCACGTGTGTTGGCCCGTACCCGCCACGGCGACGGCGGATGACCGTGGCCGTGGGCTCGCCGACGACCGGGCCGCTGTGGCCGCCGTCGCCGCCGCGACGCCTGGCGCCCGCGTCACGAGCACACCGGCGCTCCCGCGGTCGCACCCGCCAAGCACCAGGATGGCGAGCGCGGAGAGTACTGGTAAGGCGAAGGTTCGCGCGGTCATTCGCGGCGCATGGTACCGGCATGGGAGGTCTCGTGTCTGGGAACGGTCAGTGTCTGCCCGTCGCGGGCGCGCCGTTCATGCTGCCCTGGCGATACCCCGCGAGGTCCAGCGCCACATGTTTGAAGCCCAGGTTCTGCAACCGGGCGACGATCTTGCCGCGATTGCCGGGCGCGAACGCAATGTCCATGCCGTCCTCGTCCGTTTCGATTCGAGCCACATCGCCGTGGTGCCGGACCCGGATTTCGCGCATCCCAAACGCCCGGAGCACGGCCTCGGCCGCGCCCACCTGGTCCAGCGCCTCAACAGTCACAGCGGTCCCGTGCGGTATCCGGCTCGCCAGGCAGGCCATCGCCGGCTTGTCCCATGTCGGCAAATCCATTTCATGCGAAAGCTCCCGGATTTCTGCCTTCGTGAATGCCATGTCGAGTAACGGGCTCCGGACCCCATGGAGCGCGGCAGCCTTTCGGCCGGGCCGAAAGTCGCCAGCGTCGTCGAAGTTCGTGCCATCGACGACGATTGCGCCGTCCGCGCGCTCGGCGATGGCGCCAAGCACGCCGTAGAGCTCGTCTTTGCAGTGGAAGCAGCGCATCTCGCTGTTCGCGACGTAGTCCGGGTTATCCATCTCATGGGTATCGACGCACTCGTGACGAATGCCGATCTGGCGTGCGAGCGCAGCAGCTTCCTCGCGCTCCGATGGCGCGACCGATGGCGAAATCCCGGTGACGGCGACAGCGCCATCACCAAGCGCCTCGAACGCGATCGCCGCCATGAACGTCGAATCGACGCCGCCGCTAAACGCCACCACAACACTGCCCCAGCTTCGCAGCTCCGCGATCAGCGCATTACGCCTGGCCTGTAGTTCGCCCATGGCAACCATGTTAGCCGCTCCCGTGCTCCGCGTTGAGAGCCGGGCATCGCACGAATCCCTGGTTTCCTGAGGGTCGCCCGCTGACACCTGGCAGCGGACGACACTCAGGAGCATTTCCGCCTACCCTCGCCCCGGGACAGCCAGATCCTCTGCCGGCGGCGCCGGGTTGTTCGTGCCCGCCATGAGCTGCGTGGGCACCAGCATGCGCAGTTCGTCCAGTGTCCAGCGGCCGTGCTTGTAGATGTTTCGTGCCGGTGGGTACTGTTCGTTGCAAAGGCCAATGCTGCCGCCGGCCACCTGGAAGATCTTGCCGTTGATGTTCCACGCATCATCCAGGAGCAGGTACACCGTCATCGGCGCGACCATGTCGGGTCCGCGCATGCCCGCTGCTTCCTCGGCGGCACGATTCGCCATCACCGTCGCCGCCGACGCACCGCCCGCTCCGGCAATGCCGCGGCTCGCACGAAGCTGCCGTGCCGAATCCGGGACCGTTGCGGTCAGCCGTGTGGCGGCGCCGGGAGCGATCGCGTTGACCGTGACGCCATACCGCCCGAGGTCTCGCGCGGCGACGCGGGTCAAGCCGCCCACGCCGGCCTTAGCGGCGCCATAGTTCGCCTGGCCCGAGTTCCCCTGAAGGCCTGAGACCGAGCTAAAGTTCACAATTCTGCCGTAGCGCTGTTGGCGCATAAGGATCGACGCAGGCTTAAGGGTGGTGAAGTGGCCCTTCAGGTCGATGCGGATGACGTCGTCCCACTCCTGCTCCGTCAGGTTGAAAACCATGCGGTCGCGCAGAATCGCCGCGAGATTTACGAGCCCATCGAGCTTTCCGTAGGTGTCCAGCGCGGACTTGATGACGCTTTCGCCGCCTTCCATGGTCGAAACGTCAGCGAAGTTTGCGACTGCGTCTCCGCCAGCCTTTTTGATCTCGTCCACAACCTGGGCTGCCGGGCCGTTATCCTCGCCCGAGCCGTCCGGATTCACGCCGGGGTCGTTCACCACCACCCGCGCCCCTTCGGACGCAGCGAGCAATGCGCATTCGCGTCCGATGCCGCGGCCCGCGCCCGTCATCGCGATGACCTTGCCTTCCAGTAGACCTGCCATGCTGTTCTCTCCCTGCGCCGATTCCGGCGCGAATCGCGCACGTTAGGGCGCGGTCATTCGACAGTTTGCCGAGACTCCGACGGGCGAACCCACCGGGTACCGCCACCCCTCCCCCGAAAGAGCGCGAGAGGGGTGGCGAGTACCGCTCGCTCCGACAGAACTCCAGCCTGCCAGCCCTTACTTGAAGCGCACCGTCGCTGTTCCTGGCGTGGTCTTTTGGCCCTTCGGGTTCTCCGTCCACACTTCCAGGTCAGCGAGCTTTTCGCCGCCCTCTTCGTACTTCCGAGTCACGACGCCCTTGCAAAGGATGTCCTCGTTCGGATAGTCCATCCCACGGTAGCTGCAGCCATAGCTCTTGACCCGCGCAGTGTTGCCCGCCCAATCGTGGATGAGTTGGCCGAGGAACGCGTTCTTCAGCGCGCCGTGGACGATCAACCCGGGGAGCCCGGTGCCAATGGCGAAGTCCTTGTCGTAATGGATCTGGTAGAAGTCACCGGACCCGGCGGCCCACTGTACGAGTTGCTGCGTCGAACAGTTCTTCTTGAGCACGGGAAGCTCAGTACCTTCCTTGATCTCATCCCAGTTCGCTGCCATTCATCGCCTCCTAGTAGCGGATGCCGGTGCCGGTCGAAATCGCCACGACCTTGCCCTGCTGGTTCTTGTACACGGTCTTGTTCGTCGAGATGAGCATGTCGCCGATGCTGCCCGTGCGCTCTTCGAGCGCTGCCAGGTGCGATGTCGCGGTGAGCACATCGCCGGCGCAGATATCATCGAAATACTCGATTTCGGTGCCACCGTTGAGCACCCGCTTGAGCGGCCGGCTCGGCTGAGGCCCCGGGCCCGCGCCCCGGCGTCCGCCGAACGTCGAATCGCTCGTCGAGGGATGGAAGACGGGTGTCCCCAGGTAGCCGGGAGGGCAGGGCAAGCTGCGGTATCCTGCAGCCTTCGCTGCTGCCTCGTCGTAAAAGACCGGGTCCGTGTGGCCGACTGAGCGCGCGAACATGCGGATCGCCGTTTTATCGACTTCGCAGGTCCACGGCGCGGATTCCTTGCCAATCTCGGCACGCATTTCGTCCGTAATAAGGGGTTGGGCTCCTGTTTGCGTCACGCGTTTCCTCCTGTGCGTTAGTTCGGTGCGTCCGAAACGATAGCGAACCGCCGCCAAGGCGTAAACAGGCAGCCACCGACGGGCGGCAAAGCGCGGCGGGCGGCGCGAGGATCGGCGACGACTAGGCCTTTACAAACTTCAGCGATAGCGAGTTCACGCAATGGCGGGTGTTCTTGGGCGTGAGCCGCTCACCCTTGAACACATGGCCAAGGTGGGCCCCACAGGCCATGCACTCGATCTCCACGCGCTGTCCGTCCGGGTCGGGAAGCTGGCGCACCGCGCCCGTCACTTCCTGGTCGAAACTCGGCCAGCCACAGCCCGAATGGAACTTTGTGTTCGAAATGTAGAGCGGCGCCTCGCACCTGCGACAAACGTACGTGCCTTCTTCGAAGAAGTCGTCGTACTCGCCGGTGAATGGGCGTTCCGTGCCCTTGTGGACAATCACTCGCTCTTCTTCGGGTGTCAGCGTGTTCATTGAATACCTCCTGGTGGTTCACGGCTGGTCTTGTTTGGCTGTGCTGCCATCATCCCACGATTTCCCGGCGATCGCTCCAGTTCGACGCTTCGGCACGTAGCCCAGGATCGTAAACAATGCCCTAACCTCCGGCTCCTCCCCAATTCCCCACTAAGGCACGGCACGTATCCTTTGTGAGTCCGGCGGGAGGACTCGCTCCGCGGGAGGAAGCTTGGCCGAGAGCTCATTCGCACAGAGTACGGGAGTGCTGTGGCGGTCCAATGTCGCCCTGCGCTCGCGGGCGATGTTGCTGCGGTGGCAGGTCGGCTTGCTCCTGATCCTCCTCGTGGGCACTGGCTTGCGTTTCCACGGACTTTATTGGGATCAGCCCGCGGGCTCACCCGCACCGCTCCAAATGCACCCCGATGAGCGCTTCCTCTCGCTGGTGGCCGCGGACCTCAAGTGGCCCTCCAGCCCCGGCCAATACTTCGACACCGCGAAGAGCCCCCTCAACCCCTACAACGATCCCAACACCCATTCGTACGTCTATGGCACCTTTCCGCTGTTTCTTGCGAAGGGCGCATTTACTGTCTTCGGGGCGCAATGTTCGGCGCCGGCCCAGGGACAGCCGGGGCCAGCAACCTGTGAGCACCGCGAACCGTTCCAGGCGATTGGCAACGTCCTCCCAGGCTTTGCGAACAACGCTGTCGCGAACTTTGTCGGCAAGGGCTGCACCACTGCCGACAACAGCTACGACGGCGTGATCGTCTGCGGCCGCCGCATCACGTCGCTGTTCGACATCGGCACAATCGCCCTCGTCTTCGCGCTCGGCTGGAGCCTCTTCGGTGGCAGCCTCGGCCGCCGCATAGGGCTGCTCGCTGCGCTGTTCTATGCGCTCGCCGTCCTTCCCACGCAGCTGGCCCACTTTTGGACGATGGACCCGTATGTCACATTCTTCGGTGCGGCAACGCTTGTCCTTTCCGCCCTGCTCATACGGAACACCGTCCACCCCCCGGGTGCGAAACAGACCGGCACAACGTTCGTTGGGCTCGGCCTGTGCATCGGGCTGGGGCTCGCCTGCAAAGTTACGGCGTGGCCGCTTGCCCTCGCGCCCGTCGTCGCGGTCGCCGTCCGCACCGGCATCCGCGATTTCCCGGCCCTCGGGTTGCGGTGGCAAGGCGAACGGCCGCGCATTGGCAGTCACTGGGCGAACGACCTCTCGTGGCTCTGCCTGACAGCTGCGATCGCGATGCTGGTCTTTCGGGTGGCACAGCCGTACGCGTTTGTCGGCCCCCACTTCTGGGACATGGGCATCAATCCGCAGTGGAAGGCCGACATCCAGCGAGAGATTAACTTCCAGAACGGCAACGTCGCCTATCCGCCGTTCATCCAATTCGCGGGCCGCACTCCGTTCCTCACGCCACTCAAGACCATGGTGCTGTGGGGCACCGGGCCGCTGCTCGGCATAGCGGCGTGGGTGGCGCTCGGGGCTGGCGCGGTGCTCCTCTTCAAGCGCCGCGAGCTGACGTTCCTCCTGCCGCTTTCGTTCGCCGCCGCAATCTTCGTCTTCCAGGGCGAGCGTTTCGTCGCCTTCATGCGCTATTTCGCCCCCATGTATCCGGTCCTCTGCCTGATGGCCGGGTGGGGCCTCATCTCGCTCTGGCGGACTGCCCAGCACGCCTCCACTCCCTCGCTCACGCGAATCCCATGGGGGCGCTTCCGCCGCGCCGCAGGAGCGATCGCCACCCCTCGGAATGCTCGCTGGGGCGCTGGAATCGCGTTCGCGATGGTGCTTATCGCGACGGCATGGTGGGCGATGGCGTTCCAGGCAATCTATTCGAACGGCAACCCGCGCGTCGAAGCGAGCGAGTGGATCTACGCAAACGTGCCCCGGCCTTCGGCGCTTACCAGCGAGATCTGGGACGACTCGCTGCCGTACGCCCTGCCCGACACCAACTTCAGTGCCTATCGGGACATCCCGACCGAGCCATACGCCCCCGATTCGGTCGAAAAGGTCCATGAGCTCGTCTACGGCCGCCCCCAGGACGATGGCACCGGCGGCCTGAACAGCGCCAACTACGTCATCATCAGCTCGAACCGTGTCCGCGAGTCTGTCAAGCGCCTCCCCGCGACGTATCCCTCGACCGACCTCTACTACCAGCTTCTCGATTCCGGCGCGCTCGGTTTCCAACGGGTGGCGCACTTCGATTCGCACCCGACGTTCCTCGGCATCTCCGTCGACGACTCCAGCGCGGAGGAATCGTTCACGGTCTACGACCACCCCGAGGTGTATATCTACAAAAAGACCACAGCCTGGGACCCGGCGAAAGCCGAAGCGCTGCTCGATGGCGCTCAACCCGAACGGGCGACGCCACTTCTTCCCCGCCAGGGACGAACGAACGGCCTCCAGTTCACACCGGCCGAGGCGGCCGTGCAGCAGGCCGGCGGCACCTTCACGGATGTCTTCGCCGCACACGGCTGGACGAGTCATGTGCCGTGGCTCTGGTGGCTCGTTTGGCTGGAGCTGGCCGCTTTCGCTGCCATCCCCTGGGTGACATGGCTCTTCAAAGCGCTCCCCGACCGCGGATATGGGCTCTCGAAGCTGCTCGGACTGGTCGCGGTCGTGGTGCCGACCTGGGCGCTTATCGCCTGGGGCCGTTCACAATTCTCGGGCACACTCGCATGGAGCGTCTGGGGCGCTGCACTGCTCTTCGGCGCCGTACTTGGCCACCTGCGCCGCGATGCCCTCATCGCCGAGGCACGGCTGAGATGGCGCACGTGGGCGACAGTCGAGGGCCTCTTCCTCGTTGCGTTCGCCGCGTTCTTGCTCCTCCGGTATTTCAACCCGGACCTCTGGCATGCCTACCAGGGCGGCGAAAAGCCGATGGACATGGCGTACTTCACCGCCGTCATCCGTTCCACAAAGCTGCCGCCGTACGACCCCTGGTTCGCGGGCGGGACGATGAACTACTACTACATGGGCTGGTTCTTCCTCGCAGTGCCTGTGCGCGCACTCAAAATCGTGCCGGAGGTCGCCTACAACCTCGGCATCCCGACGTTCGCCGCGATGGGCGCGACGGTCGCGTTTTCGACCGTCTACAACCTCGTCGCTATGGCGGGCAAGCCGCGCGAGGGTGCTACTGCGCGTGCCAGAGCGGCAGCAGCCCAATGGGCGCGACCCGCGTTGTTTGCCGGGCTGCTCGGCGCGTTCCTGCTCATCGGCATCGCGAATCTCGATGGCGCCCACCAGACCATTCAGCGGCTCCAGGCGGTGAACCACTGGGACTTCGCCGCCGGCGTGCCTTTTATTGGCGGCATCGTGGGTGTGTTCGGTGGGCTTGGCCGCTTCCTCTTCGCAGGCGCGACGTTGCCGGCGTTCGATTGGTGGCGCAGCAGCCGCGTCCACTTCGGCACCTTCGATATCACCGAGTTTCCGTACTGGTCGCTGCTCTTCGGAGACCTCCATCCCCACCTCATGGATGTCCCGTTCTTTGGCCTCAACATCGCCGTCGTGGTCGCCTACGTGGCCAGCGTGCGGGCACGGCTTCGGCTGCACCCGTGGCTGCTCGCTGTGGCGCTTGGCGTGACGATGGGGCTTGTCCGGACTGTCCACACCTGGGACTTCCCAACCGCGGTCCTCGTCGCGAGCGCCGGCATCGTCCTCGGACAGCTCATGGCCACGGGCCGCTGGCAAGACCGGTGGTGGCAGGGAGTTGGCCATCTGGTCGTCGCGGCGGGAGTGCTCGTGGTGTTGTTCGCGCCGTATACGGCCCACTTTGAGACGTTCGACCCCGGCCTCGTGCGGGCGCCGCAAACCACCCAACTGCAGGCGTACATCGACCAGTACGGCATCTTCGTGGCACTCGCGTTCGCCTTTCTCGCAGTGCGTTAC
>DATNET010000340.1:0-4419 GCA_035606745.1 Tepidiformaceae bacterium | reverse complement strand
TCGGACGAAGACAAGGCCGCAGCCCAGGCGTTTGGTGAGCGCATTTGGGCAGAGCTCGTCACTTCGACGAGGCGGCGTGAATTCGCGACGCGCCTCGGATGAACGCGGGAGCGCAGACGAAAGAGCAGTTGCGAGAGACGCTGGCGGCCTACCAGCCGTCATCGGCGGACGCCGGGCCGGGCGTGGTGCCGGCCGCCGTACTTGTGCTGTTGCACGACCACGATGGCGACCTTCACATCGTGTTCCAAAAGCGGACGGACAAGGTACACGACCACAAGGGCCAGATTAGCTTCCCCGGTGGGGCATCGGACCCTGAGGACATGAGCCTCGCCGAAACGGCGCTGCGGGAGACGCACGAGGAGATCGGTGTGCTGCCCGAAGACGTGGATATCCTCGGGCAGCTGGACGAAATGGTGACCGTGAGCAACTACGTGGTCACGCCGTTTGTGGGCTGGGTCGCGCGGTATCCGTACGAGTGGCGTTTCAGCGATGAGGAAGTGGCGTACTTGCTCGAAGTACCGGTTAGCCACCTGCTGGAGCCGGGCACGCTCATCCCCGACAGGCGCTTCATCAACGGCCGAGAGTATGAGTTTCAGTCGTACAAGTTCGGAGACGACCTCATCTGGGGAGCGACGGCGCGAATGCTCGGCAACTTCCTCGATGTCGCGGCATCGGTGCCAGGCTTCACGGGGCGGGACGCTACTTCAACCGGGACCGCGCCCCAACACGCCCAGTAGTGGAAGATAAGTACGTGATGGACGTGTGTGTGCTTTCGGACGACCTTATCTTTTTCAGCGGCGTGGAGGGTGTCGCCGGGGCGATGGGGCACAGGGCCCGCCAGGCGGGATCGCTCGCCGAGATTGGCGCGCCGGATTTGCTCATCGCCGATATTGCCTCGGCGGCCAATGTGGAAGCGCTGATCCCAACGTTCGAGCCATTGAGGACGGTGATTTTCACGCCTCATGAACGGGTCGAGGTGTTCCGAGCAGCGCGTGCCAACGGGTTCGGGCACGTGTTTCGGCGTGGCGCACTTGCGACGGAGTTACCACGCATCCTGTCCGAATACGGAGCAGGGGCAGGCGACCCGAGGCCGGCGGTTTAGCGCCCGGCCAACGTGCGGTAGGATGCCCTCACACCACCTTCGACGGGCGCGTTGCAGATCAGGCCGCGCACAGGAGCGCAGGCTCATGACCGAACCAAGGACTATCGCGACACTGCTGGGCGAGCTCACTCGTGCGCAGCTTGTCGTAGGCGACGCAGCGGCGGGCATTTCGGGGATCGAACACGATTCGCGGCGGGTGCAGCCCGGCACGTTATTCGTAGCCGTGCCAGGGTTCGTTGTTGATGGCCACGCGTACCTGCGTGATGTGACGGCCAAAGGCGCCGCCGCGCTGCTCGTGCAGCGGGACCATCGTGCGGCCTGGCAATCACTGGTGGCTGGAGCTGGAGCAGACATCCACGGCCCGGCCATCATCGCGGTAGACGACACGCGCACGGCTTTGCCGAAGGCGGCGGCGTGGTACTACGGCCACCCGGGCCGGGAGCTTGTCGTCATTGGCGTGACTGGCACGGATGGGAAGACCACGACGTCGCATCTGCTCACATCCGTGCTCGAAGCTGCGGGAGTGAAGGTAGGTCGGCTGGGCACGGTGGACACGTACATGCCCGGGGAGACGGGCAAAGTGACCGACCGCATGACGACGCCCGAGGCGCCTGAGGTACAGCGGCTGCTCCGGCGCATGGTGGATGTGGGAAGTGACTTCGCGATCGTCGAATCGACGAGCCACGGGCTGGCGTTGCACCGCCTCGACGACGTCGAGTACGACTTCGCGGTGCTGACCAACATCACGGGTGATCACCTGGACTTCCACAAGACCTTCGAGGCGTATCGCGAAGCGAAGGGGATGCTGTTCGAAGCGCTCGACACGGCGGCGGACAAAGGCGTGCCGAAGGTTGCCATCCTGAACGCGGACGACCCCTCGGCCTCGTGGATACGCGGGCGCACGAAAGCGGAGGCGATTACCTACGGCCTGGACGCGCGCGAGGCTGACGTGATGGCGCACAACATCGTGCTGCGGCCGGACGGGAGCGAGTTTCGTCTTGTCACGCCGAACGGCCGGGCCGAAACGACGATCGCGTTGCCGGCGCTGTTCAACGTCATGAACGCGCTAGCAGCGGCGGGAGGCGGGCTCGCCGCGGGCCTCGATGTCCAGACGATCGCGAGGGGACTGGCCCAGTGCCCCGGTGTGCCCGGCCGGATGGAGCGGATCGCCGCGGGACAGCCGTTCGATGTGATCATCGACTATGCACACACCGGCGACGCCGTCCGCAAAGTGTTGGAAGTGCTGCGCGATGTGACGAAGGGGCGGCTCATCATCGTGGTTGGTGCTGCGGGCGAACGCGACCCGGGCCGGCGCTTCGGCGTGGGCCGAGCGGCCGCCGCCGGAGCGGACTTCGCGGTATTCACGAACGAAGACCCGAGGAGCGAGGACCCGACGGCAATCGTGCATGAGATCGGGACGCACGCCGAGGGGGCGGGACGGACGCGGGGCCGCGACTTCGTCGAGATCGAGGACCGGCGCGAGGCGATCGCGCATGCGTTCGCGCAGGCTGAGCCGGGCGACATCGTGGTCGTGTGTGGCAAGGGCCACGAAAAGTCGATGGTGTTCGGCGACGGGTCGCACCCATGGGACGACCGTGACGTCGCGCGGGAGGAACTGGCGAAGCTGGGGTACGCGGGAGCGGGGTGAGCGGCATAGAGCGCGGCCGATGTGCCGCCGCATCCGCGTCACGGGAGATTCTCTTCCGCGAAGGGTCGCTGGTTGCTATTCTGGAGAGGTACATCTGTGCATAGGCGGCGCGTGCCCGTTCCCGGGCAAATCTATGCGTCGCACTTTTGGAGAACCGACTTTGGTACAACCCGTAAGTATGAAGCAACTCCTGGAGGCCGGGGTTCACTTCGGCCACCAGACGCGGCGCTGGAACCCGAAAATGCGCCAGTTCATCTTCACCGAACGCAACGGCATTCACATCATCGACTTGCAGCAGACGGTGACGCGGCTGGACGCGGCGATCAACTTCGTCCGCGATGTTGTCGCGGGCGGGTCCGACGTGCTCATTATCGGCACGAAGAAGCAGGCCCGGGAAACGGTCGAGATGGAAGCGACGCGCGCAGCGCTGCCGTTCGTCAACAACCGTTGGCTTGGCGGCACGCTCACGAACTTTCGCACGATCCAGAGCCGCGTGAAGCACCTGCAGAACCTGGAGACTTCGATGGAGCGGGTGACTACTCGCGCCTGACGAAGAAAGAACAGCTCGATATCAGCAACGAAATCGAGCGGATGAACCGCTATTTTGGCGGCATCAAGACGATGGAGCGCCTACCCGCGGCCGTCTTCATCATCGACACGGTGAAAGAGAACATCGCGGTCGCGGAGTGTGTACGCCTGAACATCCCGATCGTGTCGCTCGTCGATACGAATTGTGACCCCGACCCGGTGTCGTACCCGATCCCGAGCAACGACGATGCGATCCGTGCGATCAAGCTCATCCTCGGCAAGATGGCTGACGCGGCGATCGAAGGCCGCGCTGCACGCGAATCCGGCGCGGGAGTGGGTGCACATGGCGACGAGTTTGCGCGGGCGGCGAATGCGGAAGCGGGCATCGAGTCCGGCTCGTATTCGGCGTCGCCGGAAGACACCTCCGCCGATTCGGGCGAGCAGTCTGTAACGGTCATTTCCGCGGGTGCACAGGCGGCGGTCGCTGCCGATGCACCGGCGCAGGAGTAACGAAGTTTCGTGGCAATCACAACTGCACAGATCAAAGAGTTGCGGGAGTCCTCCGGGGCCGGGGTAATGGACGCCAAGCGGGCGCTCGAAGAGGCCGACGGGGACATGAAGAGGGCACGAGAGGTCCTTCGAGAGAAGGGCGTGCTCGCTGCCGCCAAGCGCGCCGACCGTGAGACGCTGAACGGCGTCGTTGACAGCTATATCCACGCTGGCGGCCGAATCGGTGTGCTGGTGGAGGTGAACTGCGAGACCGATTTCGTCGCGAACACCGACGATTTTCGGCAGCTCGCGCGCAACGTCGCGCTTCAGGTAGCGGCGATGAACCCGGCGTTCATCTCCCCGGAGGAACGGGCCGGGGCGCCGGTGGTCGAAGGTTCGGACGATGAGATCTGCCTCCTGCAGCAGCCGTTCATCCGTGACCCGAAGCTGACAATCGGAGACCTGGTGAAGGAGACGGTGGCGAAGACCGGCGAGAACGTGAAAGTTCGGCGCTTCGTCCGATTCGAGCTCGGGCGATAAGCGCCGAGGAGGGGCATCCCGTGCGAGGCCGATACAAGCGGGCGCTGGTCAAGATGAGCGGCGAAGCGTTGATGGGTGACCGCCCCTTCGGCATCGATTCAGCCGTGCTCCA
>DATNET010000245.1:0-2874 GCA_035606745.1 Tepidiformaceae bacterium | reverse complement strand
TGAGAAAACCCACCGGGTTGGGCCGCCTTTTCGCGATGTTGGTGGCCGCGCTCGTTACTGTTGCCGGTGTCGCCCTCGCAGCGTGTTCGTCAGGTGCTTCGTCGAAAGCGCGGAGTTCGGCGCCGACGGTTCTGGGGAGCTCCGCGCCGGCCAGCGCCGCAGCCGTTGATCCACGAATCAAGCGTGTCTTCGTGATTGTGTTGGAGAATGAATCGGGCGCCGCCGCAGCACGCGACCCGTACCTCGCTGAGCTGGCCGGACGAGGCGCCACGCTCACTCACTACTACGGCGTGGCGCACCCATCCCAGCCGAATTACGTAGCGATGATCGCCGGGGCGCCGCTCGTCACCGACGACAGTCCCCACAATCTTTCCCAAACGAACCTCGTCGACTTGCTGGAGAAGGCGCACCGGTCGTGGAAAACGTACCAGGAGGACTACCCGGGCGGATGCTTCTCCGGCGCCACGGCGGGCAACGCCCGCACGGGAATATACGTCCGCAAGCACGACCCCTTCATCTCGTTCGACGATGTCCGGACTGTCCCTGGCCGCTGCGCCAAAATCGTGCCTGCCTCCGATCTCGCGGATGACATCGCCAACGGACAGCTGCCGGACTTCAGCTTCTTTTCGCCCAACCTGAACAACGACGGCCACGACAGCTCGCTGGCCGTGGCGTCGGCGTGGCTGCAGGGTTTCCTGGAACCGAAGCTCGCCGACCCGAAGTTCGCCGATGGGACGCTCGTGGTGGTGACGTTCGACGAAGGCACCGGCGATCCGGCGAGCCAGCCGCTCTATGCCATCCTCCTCGGGCCCATGGTGGTGAAGGGCTCGGTCGACGGGACGCCCTACACGCACTACAGCCTGTTGCGGACGGTCGAGAACGTGTTGGGGCTGGGGTCGCTCGGGCGCCAGGACGCCGGGAGCAGCCCGTTCGCGGCGTGCAACTTCACGACCGGCTGCTAGGAGCCTGCCGGTAGATTGCAGCATGCCGCGGACAGCGCCCGACTACGGGGTAGCGCCGAGCCAACTGCCACGCCCGGTCACGAGGTCGTAGCCCACGAGACAGGTCGCGCCGTTGTTTCCGGATGTGATGTCCCGGTAGCCGATGGAACTGCTGTAGACGTAGCTGGCATCGACAGTTGCGCCTGCGACAGCTGAGCGCGCCGCCCACATGGGCGAGCTCGCACTGGTGCCACCAACCTGGAACCAGCCTTTCTGGCCCTGATAACCGTACGTGTCGTAGACCGAGACACCGGAGGCAGGGTCAGCGTCCAGCGAAACGTCGGGCGTGGCGCGCTTGCCCACGCAGCCCGCCTGGGCGTACTGGCCGAACGCGGATTGGGCGATGTTGGCTGTCTCATAGAGGCTGCAGCCTCCGCCGGAGCCACTCCAGCCGGTCTCGCTGGTCACCGCGCCGTTCGAATCGAAATGCAGGGTGGTACCGCCGACCGACACGACCTTCGGAGAAGCGGACGGATATTCGGCGGGGGTGCCGTTGTCGCCGGACGAGACGAAGAAGCTCACGCCGGTTTGCTGGAAGTGGAAATCGTAGGCTGATTCGCCGGAGAACTCGCTGCCGCCCCAGCTCATCGAGACGTACTGGGCGTGCGTCTTGGCGTAATCGACGGCCGCCATGAGATCGGTGAAGGAAGCGGAGTTCGCCTCGACGAGCAGGATGTGGGCTCCGGGAGCGATGGCGTGCGCCCATTGGACATCGAGCGAGATCTCGAGTGCCCAGCCCTGGTTGCCGCGTGGCACTCGCGAACTGCCCGTCTGGCCCGTCTTCTTGAAGCAGCCGTTAGCAGTCGTGCAGGCCGGTAGACCGAACTTCGCGCTGAACGTGGCCAGGTCGGCTTCAGCCCTCGGGTCGTCGTATGCGTCGACGATGGCGATCGTCTTCCCGGTGCCAGCAGTCGCGGCCGCGGGGAAGGAATACGCGGCCTTAACAGCAGCCGGGGAGAGACCGGAGGGCGCGCTTGTCGCATTTCCGCGCAGATGGTGGGGCGGATGAGCGGTCCAGCCTGGCGGTGGGCCGGGAATGCCTCCGCTGGCGGCGACCGCGGACGAGGCGGTCAGCACGAGCGTGGCGATAGACGCGGCAAACGCGAGGAGCAGTAGTCGTTTTCGTAGCATGGTTCCTACCCAACTTCCCCAAAAGAGGCGCCGTCCGAAGGAGGGCGGCGATGACGTTGGGCAATGTAACGGAACCATCGCATTTGGAGAAGTCTCGAACCTGAATATCGTGTCAGAATCGCAACAAAAGCAGGGTTCTGCGCGAAGCGGCGCCGCGGCGGACCTGGGGCCGAGCTCTTCGCCGTCGCGCTCAGCGGTTGTCCCGCTGGCCTGCGAGGTTGCTACACTCGGCGCATGCCTGTCCCTGACCAGATTGCGACAACGCTTCGCGCGCTCGATTCCGCTGAGCACTTTGGCGTGGTGCAGTTCGATGACGACGTAGAGCTCGTCGCGTCGTCCGCCGCCCTGGGGCGTGTGGCGGTGTTGCCTTCCGCGTATAACCCGCCAACGCTGGCGCACCGGCATCTGCTTGATTCAGTGCGGCGGGTGCCTGGTGTTTCGGTTTCGGCGGCACTCTTGAGCACGCGAAATGTCGACAAGGGTGTATTCGGCGCGAGCCTGGTTGAGCGCATCGACATGCTGCTCGCCGAGCATTTGGCGCCGCCCAAATTTGCCGTGTTGGCGACGAACGCGGCTCGCCTGGCAGACCAGGGCTCGGCGTTGCGAGAGCGGTTCCCGGGTCTCAGTTTCGACTTTGTGGTCGGCTACGACACGCTGATCCGGCTGTTCGATGCCCGCTACTACACCGATATGGCAGCCGAGTTGGCAGCGTTTTTCGCGCATCACCGGGTAATCGCCGCGA
>DATNET010000243.1:0-2822 GCA_035606745.1 Tepidiformaceae bacterium | reverse complement strand
CCGCAACATGCAGAACTCCTCGTTGCTCAAGGCGGCGGGCCGGGCCAAGAAGGCCGTGCTCCTGAAACGGGGCATGGCCGCGACCATCGAAGAGCTGCTCCTCTCGGCGGAATACGTGCTGGCCGAAGGGAACCACGACGTTATTCTGTGCGAGCGCGGCATCCGCGGGTTCGACACCGCCACCCGCAACGTATTCGACCTCACCGCCATTCCGGTGGTGCACAAGCTGTCGCACCTGCCGATCATCGCGGACCCGTCACACGGCACCGGTCTCAGGGAGAAGGTGATCCCGATGGCCCGCGCGGCAGTCGCCGCAGGGGCGGACGGCATCATGGTCGAAGTGCACCCTAACCCCGAGCAGGCGCTGTCGGACGGGGCGCAGACCCTGTTTCCCGACCAGTTCGCGCAGCTGATGCGCGAGGTCCGCGTGATCGCCGAGGTGATCGGCCGGCGGGTGGCTGAGCCGGCGTCGGTGGGGGCATGAAACAACGCGGAACGCGGAAGTCGGAACGCGGAACAGCAATCCGTCTCCTCCGCATATGTTCCGCATTCCGCGTTCCGCGTTCCGCGTTCTTCGCGATCCCGCTGCTGGCCGGCTCCCAGAGCCCCGACCCCTGGCCGATTCTCGACCGCGCGAGCGCGACGTACCAGACGATCACCAGCCTTTCCGCTGACTTCGTCCAGATCATCACGAATCCGATGATCGGGACGCCCGACACCACGCGTGGCCGGCTGTACCAGATGCGCCCCAGTCGTTTTGCGATGCGGTTCACCGCGCCCAAGGGCGATCGCATCGTGGCGGACGGTCGCTTCCTCTGGCTGTATACGCCGAGTACCACACCAGGCCAGGTGATCCGCTCGCGCATCCCCGAGTACGGCACGACCGGCCCCAATCTGATCGGACAATTCGTGGAGCAACCGCGTGAGCGCTACACGGCGCAGCACGCCCGGGCCGACTCGGTCCCGGATGGGGGCCCGGTCGATGTGATCCGGCTCGTGCCGAAGGGGCACGAGCAGCCCTACAGCGAAGCGAAGATCTGGGTGGGCCGGGCGGACGGGCTGGTGCACCGCGTGGACATCGTGGAGAGCTCCGGCCAGGAACGCACGGTGATCCTGCGCAACATCCGGGTAAACGCCGGAGTGCCGGGGCGCGAGCTCACGTTCTCGCCCCCGACCGGAGTACGAGTGGTGGACTCCGACTCAGCGAGGGAGTGACTGACTCTCAGGCCTCAGTGTTCCAGTACCAACTGATGCAGGTAGTTGAGGGAGTCAGAGGACAACGCCGCTTCTCCTCCAAACGCTCGGGCCCACGCCTCCATGCGCGTCGCGTCCGACTCTCTCCCAGCTCCTCTGAGGATGGCCGCGTAGCGAAACGCTGCGACCACGACCGTTTCCGGTATCCAGCTCTTGCGCCGCACGGGGCTTCTGTCCTTCGAGCTCACCACAGGCAGCGCGAACTCGGCACCATGCACGCCGGCAAAGGCGCGCCGGATGACCGTCGTATCGGCAATGGTATCGCGCTTCGTCAGTACCCAGTAGGAGCCGGCAAACGCGAACCACCCGGGGCCCGACGGCTGAGGCATCGTCGCCGCGAGCGGTCGCCGCAGCAGTCCTGTCACACTCCTTACGCGCAAGGCGGAGACGATCGTCTCCGAGACCCCGCCTGGAGTCTGCGTGGGAGCTGTGAGCGGCAATCGATGCCTTTCGCTCATCAGTTTCGGATACCAGTCGAGGTTCAACAAGCTCGTATTGACTACGGCGACGTCCGTTCTATACCGTTGGACGGTTTGAACCGCCAACACCCCCCACGTGTCTACGTCGCCCGCAGTCAAAAGCACAGCATTCTCCGGTAGGCCACGCAGGAACCAGCGGCCATACGCGAGCACCGAAGGCGGCAGGAAGTTGGTTTCGATCATCCGGCGCAATGCAGTAGCCTCCATCGACGTATCCCCGCGTCGGAGCGCTTCACCCCAGATTCCAGTCCACGGATTCCCATCGGTGGAGTCGCATGCTGTTGCTCGCAAGAGATGAGTCCAAGCCGAGTCAGCATTCGCCTTCTGCCAGTCACTCCATTGAGGACGATAGAGGTCGCCCAACACGTTGTGCGCGAACGCATGACAGGGAGCGAGCCGCAACGCCGTCCGCGCGGCTTCCGCGGATCGCTCGAAATCGCGCAGTCGCCGAGCGGTTTCGGCCACCCAGGCATGCGCGTCGGCGTTGTTGGGCTCCCTCGCCGCGACAGCCTGGAACATCGGGAGAGCTTCGGCCAGCTTGTTCTGCATGTAGAGGGCACGTGCTTGAGCGAGACTATCGGATGGCTGCTGGGTTACTCGAAAGACCCCCGCCGTGTAATGCAATCCCGGCATGAACAACACCGCCGCTACTCCGACCATGGAGGCAGCGCTTAGATGACGACGTCGCGATGACATGGTACCTCCACGACCGGAGTTCAACTACGTCTCCTCTTTAGGTGCTCGAAGCCCGAATCGCTGCTCAGGATCTGCTCGTCCAACCAGTGATCGATGATGCTCTTCCGAAAGCGCCACTCCTTGCCCAACTTCGCTGCGGGAATCCGTTTCTCCTGGGCCCACTTGTAGATGGTCTGCGGCGTGAGGCGCAGATACGCGGCAACCTCCTCGATCGTCAGAATCTCGTTGTCGCGAGACGGTCCGCGGGACTTGTCACCGCCCAGAGTCATGGCCGGTTACGCCGATGGGTCGAGTCGGCAACCGTATCGATCGGCGGGATGATGAAACCGCGGAATCGCGGGATTGTGTCTTGCTTGGTGGGCGGTGCGGTCGGCGTTTCGTCGCCGTGCAATA
>DATNET010000225.1:0-2702 GCA_035606745.1 Tepidiformaceae bacterium | reverse complement strand
AAGGAAACGCTCGCCCAAGCACTTACTCCATAACCGTTGTGGCAGTTCCTGGTCTCAGCTCAGCGGCCGGCAAGGGCGCGGACAGAGCGGCCCGCAACGCAGTTTCAGCCCCGCTGCAGCAGGATTGCGACATTGGCGCCGCCGCTACCGAGGCTCGTAACGAGCACGCAATCGAGCTTTTCCGCCCGCGCAGCCTTCACGAACGCCAGTTCGAGGTCCTGCTCCGGCGTTTCGAGGCCGGCGATGGGAAAGACATGCTGGCGACGCATGGCTTCCAGCGCATAGACGACCGAGATCGGCCCACTCGCCGCGAGCGCATGTCCCAGCGAAGCCGCGACGGTGGTGACGCCGGCGAAGAACGCGTGCCGGCCAAACGTGCGCTGCGCGCCCATGCCTTCGGCGTAGTCGAGTGCGGGGCGGCCATCGGCACACGAGACGAGGAGGTCGACCTGGTTCTGGAGGTAGCCCGCATCGCCGAGTGCGGCCTGGCTGGTCCGGCCGGCTTCCGCCGCGTCACTAGTCGCGAGCGGTTCGGCTGTGGAATCGAAAACTTCGCCGATCCCGGCAATACGGGCGAGCACGTTGGCCCCGCGCTCGAGGGCGTGCCGCTCGGATTCGATCACGACGTACGCCGCCCCCTCCGCTGGCACGAACCCGCCGTGGCGGGTATCGAACGGCCGGGCCGCGACACGCGTAGCGAAACCCTGGGCGCGCAGGTGTTCGAGCAGTGGCACCTGGAGCGCCTGCGCGGCGCCCGCAAGCACGACGTCGGCGGCGCCCGTGGCGATCAGCCGTGCCCCGCCCGCGATGGCGGCCATGCCGCTGGCTTCGGCGCCGCCCTGCACGATCACCGGGCCGCGCACGCCCAGCACCCGCGCGACTGCGTGCCCGTACGGTACGAAGATCGCGGTCTGGCCGGGCGCCCGGTACGGCAGACCATCGCTGACCGCGAAGCGGCGGGCATCGCCGGCACCAGCCCCGAGGCCCGCGGATTCGAGCGCCTGCAGGGCCGCGTCTATGGCGGTAAGCGAACCGCCGTCGAGAAAATGGACGAGGTTGCGTGGAATCCCGGCGTGCGGCCGATAGTCGCCCGGGATTCCCGCGGCGAAGTAGCTGTCCGCGCCTTCGATGGGCTCGAACGGGCCACCAGCCTCGGTGCCGGCCACGAGCGCGCCCCAGCCCGGGTCGATGCCGCTGCCGCACGTGGTGACAGCGCCCACGCCGGTAACGACCGGGCGGCGGTCACTGGCCTTCCCGTCGGCAGCTGGGATAGAAGCAGCGAATTCGGTTGGAGTGGTCAGTTACTCGAGTTCCTCATCGAGGAACTCGTCATCGTCGCCGCGGCGGCGAAAGAACATGACGGCGGCGCCGATAGCGCCAAGCAGGCCGAACAGGCCCAGCACTTTCTTCATGGGAACCTCCTTGCTCGGGCTACTCCCATGGATGTTCAGGGCCTGCCGAGCGTGCGCACCAGTATAGACCCAGCACTCGTTGATGAGCGATGCACTGTCGGTGGCCGCTCGGTGCGCCACCGCTCAGCGGTTCACCGCTCAGCGGTTCACCGCTCAATGTTGCGAGTCGCCGGCCTCAGGCCGTTTTGTCGATAAGCTGCCCGGGCTGCTGGCCCAGCAGCATTCTCAGGGCCGCGCTGTTCCCCGAGCTTGCCAGCTCATAGGTGAAGGCGGACTGCAGAAGGCCATCGATCGGGGTGCTCGACGGTTGCGGCACCGCGGGAAACAGCGACGGATTCGGGAAGAGCGACTGCACCAGCGCCGTGTTCGTGATGAGCGCCGAAATCGCGGAAGCGCCCTGGCTGCGGGTGAGCGCGTTGAGGTCCGGGGGCTGAAAGCTCGGCGGTGCGGGAGCGGCGCCCGTGGCTGCAGCACTGATCGGAGAGGTCACGGATTAACAATCGGCTGGTTGGCCGGCGAGATAAGGGTAACGGCCACGCTACGCACCAAAGCGCGACGTTTGCCGGCGAGTTGTCGCGGAGGCCTCGTCACTGCGGCCGGCTCGCGCGACGTTGACCGAATGGAGACGGTGACGCAGAGCAGAGCCCCCTCGACATCCCTGCGAGGGCCGGCGTTACGGCACTACCAGCAGGAAACGCTGCGGGCCTTGATTGCGCAGATGCGCGGCCGTGGGAGCGAAACACTTACGGTGATGTTCCCGCGGCAAACCGGGAAGAACGAGGTCTCGGCCGTGCTTATCGCAGCGCTCCTGCGTGAGCACGCGGCGACTGGTGGTTCGCTCGTCGTGTGTGCGCCGACGTTTCATCCTCAGGCCGGCATCAGCTTCGAGCGGTCCCGCTACATCCTCGGCGCGAGCGACATGCTCCTCGCTACCGGTGGGCGGTCCAGCGCCGCCGTGCCGACGATCGCCGTGGGCAAGGCCCGGGCCGTGTTTCTCAGCGCATCGCCGGAGGCTCACGTGGCCGGGCATACCGCTTCAATCGGACTGATTGCGGATGAGGCGCAGGACATCGATGCCGATTGGTTCAACCGCCAGTTCCGCCCGATGGCCGCCTCCACCGGTGCCCCGACGGTGATGTTCGGGACGCCCTGGAACGGCGAGACGCTGCTCGAACGGGCTGTCGCGCAGAACCGGCGTCACGATGCACGCGCACGCGGGTTGCCGTATCGCGACTTCCTGCCCAGGCACCACGAAGTCGACTGGCAGACCGTCGCACGTTCGGTGCCGCC
>DATNET010000214.1:0-14870 GCA_035606745.1 Tepidiformaceae bacterium | reverse complement strand
GTCGGCCGTGAATTCGGGGTGACGCGCGAACGTATAAGGCAGATAGAAGCGAAGGCGCTGCGAAAGCTCCGCCACCCAAGCCGCAGCCGGAAGCTCAAGGATTACCTCGACTGATCCGCTGAGTGCTCGTGCGCACCCAACTCAAAGCAGCCAGCCGTCTCCAAACGGAGCGCGGCTGGCTGCTTTCGATTGTGCTAGTGCCCTGCTCGGCAGGATTAGCAATCCTCGGCACGAGTGCGCTGGCTACGGCTTAGGGAGTTGGGACAGGTCCCGAATTGGCCCGAGGCCTCGAACGAAGCTTGCAAGGCGGGATATGTCTTCTATGTCGCCCGTGACGATTTCGTCTCCGCGCCTCGCTGCGCCCACTACGACAGTCCCATCAACAACATCGGAGAGACCAGCGCGGCCTAACAGTTCGCCGACCTGGCGCGCGAGCGCGGCAGAGAGCGGCTCCACGAATACAAGCGCCAGGAATTGGCCGATCCTGGCGTTTTGCGAACTCCGCCAGACCTGAGCCAAGACCGGTGCAGGTACCACCAGCCGACGCGACCGCCGTTGGGCGAGGCGCAGATACGCACCCACCAGGTGGTCGCCCCGCTCGATTGCTATCAATGCACCGGTGTCTAGCGTGATCCCGGCCATGCCCGCTCAACTGCCTCGAAGTCGGCCTCGGTAAATGGGCCGTCCTCGGCCTCCCATGCGTCGAGGAATGCGCCGAGCTTTTCTTGTTGCAACTCATTGGCGGCCGCGTTGGCCAACCAACCGGAGACCGTTGTTCGTCGCTCCATCGCTGCTGCCCGGATCTCCTGTTCCAAGCGGAAGTCGAACGAAACGGCAATCTTCTTCACAGCCATGGGGGTAGCATACCACGGTATGACCGACACCACGCGCACGGGCGTCCTAAAATCGTGTGATGTCGGAGCCATCGGCGCTGCCGTTCGATTACAACGATGCCGTCTTTCGCCACGGCACCGAGCGGCACGCCCTCGACTACTCAATACTCCGCAACGAATACAACGACGTCCATCCCCTCGTCGCCGACCGGTTTGCAGCCGCACAGACATCCCGCATCCTGGATATGGGCTGCGGGCCAGGCAAGCTCGGGCGGCTGTTGGATGAGCGGGGTGTCGCATGGGTCGGGCTCGACGCCTCTATTACGCGACTGAGGCTCGGCCACGGGCGCCGTGTGCTTGGGGACGCCAAACAGTTGCCGTTTCGCGATGAAACATTCGATGGTGTCGCCGCGCTGTACATGCTTTATCACTTTGACGAACCGCTGGTCCCCGTCCGCGAAGCGTTTCGCATCCTACGGCCCGGCGGCCTCTTCGCGGCATGCGCACCCGGCCACTTCGACGAGCCCGAACTTGCACCGTTCATGCCGCCGCTGCCGCCGGAGACCTTCGACTCCGACATGGCTCCGGACTTGCTCGGCCAGCTTTTCGAAATCGCCTGGATCGATTCGTACGACATGCCCCTCTATCGGCTGCCCGACGAACAAGCGCTCTGGAACTACCTGGTTTCCCGCGCTACGGACCCCGAGGTCGCGTCCTCAGTGGCGAAGAAGGCCGAGTACCCACTGTGGCTTACCAAACGTGGTGCGACTGTTTGGGGCCGAAAGGCCGGCTAGCGTTGAAGGACGGACTACCGGCGGTTATGACGGCGGCTGCGGTATTCTTTCCGATATGCCCGAACTTCCCCGCGTACTGTCTTCCGAAACCGTTTATCGCGGCCGCCTTTTCAATGTCGAGCTCGATCGCCTCGCGATGGACGGCGGTGTCATCGCAGAGCGTGAAACGCTGCGCCACCCCGGGGCGGTGTGCATGATTCCCATCCTCCAGGACGCACGGCTGGTATTTGTCACGCAATACCGCCACCCCACGGGCCGGCGGCTGCTCGAGCTTCCGGCCGGCACACTGGAGAAAGGCGAGCAACCGGCGGCCGCCGCCGTGCGCGAACTCCAGGAAGAAATCGGCTACCGGCCAACCCACTGCGAGGCCCTGGGAGGGTTTTTCGTAGCGCCTGGGTACACGTCTGAATATATCCATCTCTTCGCGTGCACCGACCTTGAGCCAGGGCGGCTCCCCGGCGATGAAGACGAGGACATCGAAGTCGAAATGCTCACGGTCGAGGCGGCGCTATCGGCCATCGAAAGCGGAGACATCTGCGACGCCAAGTCCGTCATCGGGGTGCTTCGCTGGAGCCGTCGGATCAATCGATAGGTTGACTATGTTCTATAGCCGTATCGATGGCGCTCCATTGATGCCTGCCTCGGTCGCAGCGTAGGATTCCGTGGGGAACGCGCGCCATGCCGCGGCTGCGTGGACGCTGGCAGCAACGTCTCTCCGAATCAGAAATCCAGGACGTCGCGTACGCGCATAGCGCGCCGGGGAGTATTCGATGGTCAGTGATTCCAAGCCGGGCCAGGGTGCCGGCTCCGTCCCGCCCATCCGCCAACGCGGACACGCCCGGTTCTGGCTCGCGGATTATTACCGGTCAGCAGTCGGCAAAAAGTCGATCATGGCGATAACGGGCATCTACCTCCTCGGCTTCGTCCTGCTGCACATGCTGGGCAACCTCAAGATCTACACTGGCGAGGCGCACCTCGATGCGTACAGCGCCTACCTGCGCACGATTGGCGAACCGATTCTGCCGAGAACGGGGCTCCTCTGGATCGTCCGCGTTGGCCTGATCCTGGCGTTCGTCTTCCACATTCACTCCGCCTACACGCTCACGCTGCTGAACCGGAAGGCGCGCCCAATCCCGTACCAGGGC
The DNA here is from genome assembly GCA_035606745.1 of Tepidiformaceae bacterium. Classification (GTDB taxonomy): domain Bacteria; phylum Chloroflexota; class Dehalococcoidia; order Tepidiformales; family Tepidiformaceae; genus DATNET01. Next base: position 12,098 of record DATNET010000214.1, on the reverse strand, counting down.
GGCCGCGATTACATCGCCGCCAACTACGCCGCCCGCACGATGCGTTGGAGCGGTGTGATCGTCGGGCTGTTCGTGATTTTCCACCTGATGGATATCACCTGGGGCTGGCACGTCGTCCACAAGGGATTCGTCGAGGGGTCGCCCTACCACAACCTGTTGCAGAGCTTTTCGCCCGAACGCTGGCCCGTAGCGGTCATCTACATCGTTGCGAATATCCTGCTGGGCATTCACATCTTTCACGGCGCCTGGAGCCTGTTCCAGTCGTTGGGCTGGAACAATCCCCGCTTCAACATGTGGCGCCGGTACTTCGCGATCGGCTTCGCCGCAGTGATCGTCATCGGCAACGTCTCTATCCCCATCGCCGTCCTCACCGGCGTGGTCTCCTGAGGAGGACGCCATGAAGCTCGAAGCAGAAATCCCACCGGGACCACTTGAAGACAAGTGGGACACGCACAAATTCGACATGAAGCTCGTCTCGCCGGGCAACCGTCGTAAGTTCGACATCATCGTCGTCGGCACGGGCCTCGCCGGCGGAGCGGCCGCGGCGACGCTTGGGGAGCTCGGCTATAACGTTAAAGCGTTCTGTTTCCAGGACAGCCCACGGCGGGCTCACTCCATCGCGGCCCAGGGTGGGATCAACGCCGCCAAGAACTACAAAAACGACGGCGACAGTGTCTACCGCCTCTTCTATGACACGCTCAAGGGCGGCGACTATCGCTCTCGCGAAGCGAACACGTACCGTCTCGCGCAGATCAGCACCGCGATCATCGACCAGTGTGTTGCCCAGGGTGTGCCGTTCGCGCGTGAATATGGCGGCCTGCTCGACAACCGTTCCTTCGGCGGCGCCCAGGTCTCGCGGACGTTTTACGCCCGCGGCCAGACAGGCCAGCAGCTGGAGCTCGGCGCCTACCAGGCGCTCGCCCACCAGATAGAGTTGGGCTCGGTCACGATGTATCCCCGCACGGAGATGCTCGAGCTGGTGGTGGAAAACGGCCGTGCCATCGGGATCGTCGTGCGCGACCTCATCACGGGCGAGATCAGTTCGCATGCCGCTCACGCCGTCGTGCTGGCGACTGGCGGTTACAGCAACGTGTTCTACCTCTCTACCGGCGCCAAGGGCTGCAACGCGACGGCCATCTGGCGGGCGCATCGCAAAGGCGCGTTCTTCGCAAACCCGTGTTACACGCAGATTCACCCGACGTGCATCCCGGTCTCCGGTGAACACCAATCCAAGCTCACGTTAATGAGCGAATCGTTGCGCAACGATGGACGGGTGTGGTCGAACTCAAAGGTGAATGACAACCGCACGGCCGAGCAGGTACCCGAATCCGAACGCGACTACTTCCTTGAGCGGCGCTACCCAGCGTTCGGCAACCTTGTCCCCCGCGACGTGGCCTCGCGCGCAGCCAAGCGGCAGGTGGACGAGGGTTTTGGCGTGGGCCCGTTGCACAACGGCGTCTACCTCGATTTCTCGGAGGCGATGCATCGCCTCGGCCGTGGCACGATCAAAGAGCGTTACGGCAACCTGTTCGAGATGTACCAGAAGATCACCGGCGAGAACCCGTATCAAACGCCGATGAGGATTTACCCGGCACCCCATTACACGATGGGTGGGCTCTGGGTGGACTACAACCTGATGAGCAATCTGCCGGGCCTGTTCGTCATCGGGGAGGCGAACTTTTCCGACCACGGGGCGAACCGGCTTGGGGCCAGTGCCCTCATGCAGGGCCTCTCGGACGGCTATTTCGTGCTTCCCGCTACGATCAGTGGCGAACTTGCCAAGCACCTGGGCGAACCAGTGCCCTCGGTCGAAGGCCCGGCGTTCAAAGAGGCCGAGCAAGCAGTCAAGGACGGCGTGAGCAAGCTTCTCAGCATCAAGGGGTCGCACAGCGTTGATTACTATCATCGGAAGCTGGGCCGAACGCTCTGGGACTACGCGGGCATGGCCCGGACGGCTGAGGGACTCAAGCACGCGCGCGCTGAAGTAGCGGCACTTCGGCAGGAGTTCTGGCAGGACGTGAAGGTCCTGGGCGATGGCGAATCGCTCAACCAATCGCTCGAAAAAGCCGGCCGGGTGGCCGATTTCTTCGAACTCGGTGAACTGCTTTGCCAGGATGCCCTCAATCGCGAGGAGTCCTGCGGGGGGCATTTCCGCGAAGAACACCAGACTCCGGACGGCGAAGCGTTGCGTGACGACGAAAACTTCGCCTACGTCGCCGCCTGGCAATACCAGGGCGCCGGATGCGACGCCGTGCTCCACGAAGAAGAGCTTGTCTTCGAATACGCCCATCTCGCCCAAAGGAGCTACAAGTGAGCCTCTCACTCACCCTCAAGGTTTGGCGTCAGAAAGGTCCCAAGGCGCCCGGGGCGTTCGAGACCTACCAGGCCAGGGACGTCAACGAGGACATGTCGTTCCTCGAAATGCTCGACGTGGTCAACGAAGAGCTGATCGCGACAGACCGCGAGCCAATCGCGTTCGACCACGATTGCCGCGAAGGCATCTGCGGGACCTGCGGCGTGGTCATCAACGGGCGTCCGCACGGCCCGAACGGCCTAACAACCACATGCCAGCTTCACATGCGCTTCTTCAATGATGGCGACACCATCACGGTGGAACCGTGGCGGGCCGCGTCATTTCCGATTGTGCGCGACCTCGTCGTGAACCGCAGCGCGTTCGATTCGATCATCCAGGCCGGCGGATATATCACCGCGCCGACCGGGGGGGCGCAGGATGCGAACCTGACGCTGATCCCGAAAGCAGTCTCGGACCTCGCCATGGATGCTGCCGAATGCATCGGATGTGGCGCCTGTGTCGCGGCCTGTCCAAACGGCGCGGCGCAGCTGTTCACGTCGGCGAAGCTTGCCCACCTCAATTCGCTTCCCCAGGGCCAGCCGGAACGATGGGCACGGACCACGGCGATGGTCGACACCATGGAGCAGTACTTCGGCAGCTGCACGAACTATGGCGAATGCGAAGCGGCCTGTCCAAAGGGGATCAGCATCAACTTCATCGCGCAGATGAACCGGGACTACCTCAAAGCAAAGTTCAAGGACCGGCGCTCACTCATCCGCCAATCCGATGTGATCGCCGACGAAGGCTAAGTTGCTGGACGCTGCCCGCCACGGGCCGCGCCCGTGTGGGCCGGATTGAGTTCCGCTGGCGATGGCCGCGGCGGGGCGATACTCTTGAGCTATGGGCCATCGACGCAACCGCAAACGGGACCGGAAGAACGCTGCCGATGGTGCGAATAGCCGCGGAGCGAGGTCATCGGCCTACGACTCCGATTGGATGATGCTCGCTCCCGATACGGATTCGGCGCTCTTCGCTGCTTTCACCCAGGCGCGCCCAGCTCCGCCGAAGAAAGCCTGCGGCGGTTGCCGAGAATTCGTGGAGGATGCGGAAGGCGGCCGGGGTACCTGTCTCCACCCCGGAAGTGGCGTGCTGAGCCCGTGGACCGACACCGAGGCATGCGCATTTTTTGCGGCGCAACGCTCGCACGGCAACGCACCGGGCTACGCGAGGTAGGCCTGGACGGCAGAGCGAAGCCTCTGACTGCAGACGCTTCGCGAATTTGGTGGAAGACGTAACGACGAGCGCGATCGTCAATATGTAGGGTGTTCGGCGTTAGTCACCCACAAGATATTGATCGGTGGGGCTTGACTTCGTGGGCGAGACTGCCTAATCTTCGTGGACTTTCCCGGTAAAACGCTTAGGCGTTTACGCATATGTCGAGGTTATGTCGGTGCGCTGCCCTTTTTGCCACTATCGCGATTCGAAGGTCACTGACAGCCGCGCCAACGATGATGGGATTCGGCGGCGTCGCCAGTGCATCGCCTGCGGCGAACGCTTTACCACCGTCGAGACGGTGCAACTGTCCGCAGTCCTGATTGTGAAGAAAGACGGGCGCCGCGAAGACTTCAACCGAGAGAAGCTGCTCTCCGGGCTCCGCCGGGCGTGCACCAAGCGCAACGTTTCGGTGGCGCAGCTGGAAATGGTCGTCGCGGACATCGAAGCGCGGATCACGGCTGAAGGCCACCCGGAGGTTCCATCGCCATTGGTGGGAGAAATGGCGATGGATTCCCTCCGGAAGCTGGACCAGATCGCCTACATCCGCTTCGCCTCGGTGTACCGAGCGTTCACGGACATTGAGTCGTTGAAAGAGGCGGTCGAAGCCCTGGAGACGGGACGAGTGGCCACGCTCGAGGAGCGCACGCTCCAACTCCCGCTACCCGGCGACGAGCCAGCCGGCGTGCGGCCGCGCGCGCTCCAGGATGTCCAGAGCCGGCACTTCGCCGAGTCGGTCAGTTAGGACTGTTGCCTTTGAAAACAGCGATTGCCGAACGCGAACGAATGTTCTATCCTGACCGCCCCTGACGCTTCCCGGGACCACCGGGTTTGCCAGCCTCCAAACAATCCGGGCACCGCCCCGCGCTTCCGGCCCGGCTATCATTAAAGGGGACACGCCATGACGCAGCTTTACGAACGGCAGGACGCAGCCGAAATGCCAGAAACGTACACCGACATCCAGCTCAAAATCTTCCGCGACCGCTACGCGTTCAACGGTGAGCAGTTTCCACACGAGGCGTGGCGCCGCGTCGCGGGCGCGGTTGCGGCTCACGACGCCGAATCGGCTGGCTATTGGGGTGACCGGTTCTACGACCTTCTCAGCGGCTTCAAGTACGTCCCCGGCGGCCGGATCATGGCGGCCATGGGGTCCGGCGCTGAAGTAACGGCCCAGAACTGTTACGTCCTGCCAAGTCCCGAGGACAGCCGCGACGGCATCATGGATTCATTGCGCCAGTGGGTGGAGATCCAGAGCAAGGGCGGCGGCGTCGGCATCAACATGTCCTCTTTGCGGCCACGTGGAGACATGGTGAAAGGCGTCAACGGCACGAGTTCCGGGCCGGTCAACTGGGCACAGCCGTTCGCGTTCATTTCCAAGTCGGTGATCATCCAGGGCGGTTCGCGCCGCGGCGCGGCCATGATCATGCTGGATGTCGACCATCCGGACGTCTTCGAATTCATCCACGCGAAAGAGACGCCAGGCGTCCTCGAGGGCTGCAACGTCTCGGTCTGCCTGAGCGACGCCTACATGGATGCCGTGAAGCGCGATGCCGATTGGGACCTCGCGTTCAACGGCAAAGTCTACCGCACGGTCAAAGCACGACAGATCTGGGACGAGATCTGCGAGGCGGCATGGCGCAGCGCCGAACCCGGGATTTATTTTATGGACCGCGCCAACAAGGAGTCCAACTCCTCATATTTTGAGACGTTGATCTCGACGAACCCGTGTGGGGAGCAGCCGCTTGGGCCCTACGGGGCCTGCCTCCTTGGCTCGTTCAACCTCGACTCCTTCATGCGCGAAGACCTCGACGGTGGTTGGCGCTTCGATTACGAGGAGTTCAAGGCTTACATCCCCTACGCCGTCCGCTTCAACGACAACGTGGTCGACCTCAGCCACTACCCGCTGGAACAGTGCCGCGACAGCCAACAGCGCATCCGCCGCATGGGCATCGGCGTCATGGGGCTGGCGGATTGCCTGCTCAAGCAGAAAATCCGCTACGGCTCGCCCGAATCCATTGCCTTCACCGAAAGCGTGTTCCAGACGTTGCGCGACGGCGCCTACAGCGCCAGCATCGAGCTTGCGAAGGAACGCGGCGCCTTCCCCGAGTTCACCATCGAATACCTGCGGCGGCCGTTCATCCGGCGCCTGCCGCACGAAATACAGCAGGGCATTGCCGACCATGGCATCCGCAACTGCTACCTCCTGACGCAGGCGCCGACTGGCACGACATCGCTGCTCGGCGGCGTGAATAGTGGCATCGAACCCTACTTCGATTTCGATTACCTGCGCAGCGACCGCACTGGCAACTACAGCATGACGTCCCAGTGGGCGGACATGTACACGAGCGGAGATCGCCCGGAGTGGCTCGTGGGCTCCAGCGATGTCACGCCCGAAGGCCATGTCCTTGTCCAGGCGGCGGCCCAGCGCTTCAATGACTCCTCGATCTCCAAGACCGCGAATGCACCCGCGTCCCATACCGTCGAAGACGTGAAGCGGCTGTACATGCTCGCCTACGACGAAGACCTGAAGTCGATTTCGTACTACCGCGATGGCTCCCGGAGCGAGCAGGTGCTGTACCACAAGGAATCGCCAGCCGACGCAAAATCCGCTGTTGCCGCGGCCGAAGAGCTGCTCGCGCGGCATGGCGGCCCGATACGCCGCCGGCTGCCCGACGAACGCCAGGCGATTACCCACAAGTTCCGGGTCGGCGAGCAGGAAGGCTACATGACCGTTGGACTCTTCGAGGACGGCACGCCCGGCGAGGTGTTCATCAACGTCAACAAGCAGGGGTCAACGGTCAGCGGGCTGATGGATACGGTGGCGATGCTCACGAGCTACTCGCTCCAGTACGGTGTGCCGCTCAGCGAGCTCGCCAGCAAGCTGCGCAATACGCGCTTTGAGCCCAGCGGCCCGACGAGCAATAAGCAAATCCCGATCGCTACGAGCATTGTGGATTATGTTTTCCGCTGGCTCGAACTCAAATTCGACACTGCCTATTCGGGCGCCCAACCGGCGCTCATCCCAGCCGACGAAATCGCGGTCAGCACCAACGCGCAGGTCAACGCCAGCAAACACTCCGATTCTGTAGCGAGCGGCGTGGGCTGTCCGGAATGCGGCGCTGTCCTGTATTACGCCGAAGGCTGTCTCATCTGCCACAACTGCTTCTACAACAAGTGCGGCTGACGGCAGACCGCTTCATAGCCGCTGTTCGCGCGGTCGACTACATGCATGGTGGCGAGCCGGGCCGCGCTCGTCACCCGCAGTTCCACGGCTACTCAACTTCGCAACCGTAGGGTTCAGTCATGGCACTTGAGCGCCAAGAGATTACGGTGGCCATCTGCACGCGAAACCGCCAGGGCACGGTTCGCACCCCAATTACGGCTGTCCTCGAAGGCACGTACCGCCGGGTGCGCGTGCTCGTCATCGACCAGAGCGACGACGATTCCACCTTCTCCGCGCTTTCGGATTTGCTGCGCGATTGCCGGTTGGAATATCACCGCTGTGACCGGATCGGCGTCTCCCATGCCCGCAACCATGCGTTGATGCTTTCGACGGGCCCTCTGGTCTTGTTCACCGACGACGACTGCGAGCCGGGGCCGACGTGGGTGAGTGAGATGGCGACCGCCGCCGGAGCGTGCCGGGGCGCCTTCATGATCTTCGGCCCACTCGTGCCAGACCCACGAGCCGAATCCAGGGGCGTGGTCCCGTCCTGGATCCCAAAAGCGAACGCTGTCCGGCGCTCGGGCCTTTCCCGCTGCCTCGGCGGGCTCACCGCCAACGCGGGCATCAGCCGCGAGGCAATAAATAGTGTTGGGCTGTTCAATACGGCCCTCGGGCGTGGCACTCCGCTCAACGCCGGAGAAGATTACGAGTATACGTTGCGCCTGCTCAGCCGGGGCGGTTACGTCGTTGAGGTGACCTGCCCTGCCGTGATGCACCACGGCGTCGTGCCCGCCAACGGGGTGCGCCAGTGGTTGCGACACGACCTGGTCGCAGCCGGGACCATGTTGGGGTGGCACTGCAGGCGCGGCAACCGCTTCGCGCTGCCGCAATTCGTCCACCTCGTGTTGAAGGAAGCGGTGCCAGCCGCGAAAGCCGCCGCCAGATTCCGCCGGCCCGCCGGGTTGGCACGAGCTGTCTGGCTGAGCCGCGGCTTTCTCCAGGGCCTCACCGTCCGGCAGCCGCGGCCGTCGCGTCAATTGACGCCCTATTGTGGCGAAGCATCGAACTGGACCGCCGTCGAACCAGACGCTCGTACGAGCCAGGCCGTCGGCATGACAGCCGGGGGCGGCTGAGCTGTATGAAGACGGCCATCGGTCTCGTGCGGTTTGTGGTGTTCCGAACGTTGATCGGGGCTGCGGATGTGCTGCCGCGACCGTGGCTCGTGGCTGCGGCCCGGCGTCTGGCGTGGATCGAGACGTTCTGCACCGCGCGCGGGCGCAGCGCCGTAAGCGAGGGCCGGGATGTCCTGGGGATGTCGCCGGGGCAAGCGCGCTCGACTGCGGTGGCATGGATTTCCCGCCCACTCATCGACCTCGTCGATGTGCGGCGCATCGCTCGCAGGAAAGAGGACTTCACGAAGTGGACGGTCGAGGAGCGAAACGCGGGCCCCATCAAGGCCCTTGTTGAAAGCGGCCGCGGATTTGTGCTCGCCGGCGGACACTTTAGCGGTGGCATCGGGATGGCGAAGCTCTACCCCCAGGTGATGGGCGCGACCGCGGTGATGAATCCCCCGGAACCGTGGAAGCTCGATGGCGACATCCTCATCCGGCGGCTCATGAAACTCACCACCCGCGACCTCATCGAGGTCATTCGACCGGGTCAGGTCCAGGTGCGCGAGGTCGGCGTACATGACGCGTTCGCGGACATGCTTGAGGCACAGAAGCAGCCTGGCGGAGTCGCATCCTTAGCGATCGACGCCCCGTGGGCCAAGCCGAACGCGATTTATCGCCCGTTTGCAGGCATGCGGCATCGGGCATTCGCCACGGGCGCGGCACGTCTTTCGCGCCTCTCCCAGGTGCCTGTCGTGCTTTGGGTGCCAGAACGAGTGGGAGACCGCCATTGCATCGTGCATTGGGGAACGGTCCGCGAGCCTGCGCCGATGGACCGAGCCGACCTCGACGAAGAGGTGATGGGCGAGCTCATCAGCGAGCTGGAGCCCTGGGTCGGACGATTGCGGCACCAGTACCCACATCCCGTGGGATGGGAGCGACGCTGGAACCGAGCGGCGGACCGGTGGGAAGAGCGGCCACCTGTCGCGGCGGGTGTGACCGCCCACGGCCGGAGCGTGGCCGCCGCTCAATCCTCAAGCGCCGATGCCCACCAACCCCAGAAGCCATAGCTTACGGGCCGGTGGCTTCAGACTGGACGGTTCGATTCCGAAGGCCCGCGCAGGGTAAGTCCCGTCGCTCGGCGCACGCTGCCGCTGCAGCCCGGTGCGGCGCTACACTGTGGCCGTGGGCTTTTACTACGGCTCCGGTCAGCCTCCAGATGACGACAAGTCTGGCGGGTTCCGCGACGTGTTCATCATCGTCTGGGTGGTCCTTCGGATGGTCGCCGTACCGATCGGCGCGCTGCTGGCGATCATCGTGGGGCTGGTCTTCATTGTTTGGCTCTTCACGGTCAGCGGCTTCCTCGGGCTCGGGGCGATCCTGCTCATCGTTGCAGCGGTCGTGGCGCGTGGCATTTGGGAAGCAAAACATCCACCGGACCTGCGATGAGCGCCGCACCCGATCCACGTTCGAGAGGCGAGGCAGAAGCCATCGCCGCAGGCATCGCGACCGTGCGCAAACGTATTACTGCGGCCTGCGAGCGTGCCGGCCGGGACCCCGCGACCGTGACGCTCATTGCCGTCTCCAAGACGATGCCGGTCGAGGCCGTAGCCGCTGCCGCTCGCGCTGGTATTGTCGATTTCGGCGAGAATCGTGTTCAGGAAGGCGTGCAGAAGGCGCACGAACTGCGAACAGCGGGAATTACGCCAACGTGGCACCTCATCGGTCATCTTCAAACGAACAAGGTCCGGGCTGCGATGGGCGCCTTTGCTATACTGCAGGCTGTCGATTCCGAACGGTTGCTCGGGGCGATTGCCGGTGTCGCAAGCAACGCGGCGGCCGGCGCCCCTGTGCGCGTGATGCTCGAGGTCAACGTTTCGGGCGAAGCATCAAAGTTCGGCGTGGCGCCGTCCGGGCTTGCCGGGTTGCTCTCCTGCGCACGCTCACTTCCCGGCATCTCCGTGGAGGGACTCATGACTGTTGCACCCGCGTCCTCCGAGCCCGACGAAGTTCGCGGCGTCTTTCGTGGCCTGCGAGAACTGGCCGCTGAGCACGGCCTGCCATCGCTCTCAATGGGCATGTCGAACGACTACGAACTCGCCATCGAGGAAGGCTCGACGCATGTCCGGGTGGGCCGTGCAATCTTTGGAGAGCGCCCGTGAACGTAACCATTATTGGCGGCGGCGTAATGGGCGAAGCGATCCTTGGCGCGGCAATCGAACGGGGCGTGTTCGACCCGGCGGACGTGACCGTGTGCGAACTGCTTGAACACCGCCGTGCCCAGCTCCTGACCGAATACGGCGTCAGCGTAGCGACAGCCGCCGGGCCGAGCATGGAGAACGCGGACCTCGTCGTGCTCTCGGTGAAACCACAGGACCTGCATTCGGTCCAGGGCGCGATTCCGCCCTCCGCGCTGCTGCTTTCGATCATGGCGGGCGTGCGCATTGCCACCATCGACGCCGAATTCCGGCATACGCGCATCGTCCGGGTGATGCCCAACACACCCGCGGCGGCGAAAGCGGGAATGAGCGTGTGGACGGCCACGGCATCGGTCGGCGAGGAACAGCGGGAACTTGCGCGCGGCCTCCTCGGGGCCATCGGCCGCGAGATGTATGTCGAAGACGAGCAAAAGCTCGACATGGCCACCGCGGTCAGTGGAAGCGGACCCGGATATGTGTTCCTCATGATAGAGGCGATGATCGAAGGCGCCGTGACCATCGGACTCAGCCGGAAGCAAGCGGAAGAGATGGTGCTCCAGACCGTCTACGGGTCGGCCGTCTACGCACAGGAAAGCGGCCGGGACCCGGCGCTGCTGCGCGGCATGGTGACGTCGCCAGGAGGAACGACAGCCGCAGGGTTGCTCGAACTCGAACGCGGGGCGGTGCGAGCCTCCATCATCGAATGCATCCGCGCCGCACATCGTCGCGCGGGTGAACTTGGCGGGCCAGGTTGAATCACCAGGTCGCCGAGCTCTTCACCTGGTTCCTTTACCTGCTCATCTTCGCCGTGATCGCCCGTTCGCTGCTGAGCTGGTTTCCCATCAGCCAGGACAACCAGTTCGCGTACCTGCTTCGTCGAATCACCGACCCGCTCATCGAGCCATTCCGGCGAGTCATGCCGCGCACGGGCATGATCGACCTTAGCCCAATGGCGGTAATTATCATCCTTTGGCTCATGATCACGGTCGTGAGCCAAACGGCAGCGTCGTGACCTTCGCACGTTCTTTCTGGCAATTTGGTATCATTGAAGCCAAATTCGAGTCTCACTAGGGCTCTCCGGAGTCTTCCGATTAACCCTTACGTTTCCCAATTCACCTTTCTTTTCATCCAATTGCTCGTTTGGTCCGTGATCGCCAGGGCGCTCGTAAGCTGGCTGCCGATCGACCAGTCGAGTCCGCTGTATCAGGTGCTCTTTCGCGTCACGGAGCCGATCTGCGAGCCTCTGCGCCGGATCATGCCAAACACCGGGATGATGGACCTCAGTCCGATTGCCGCCATCGTCATCCTCATCGTCCTCGGGTATCTCGTGACGGGCGTCACCGCCGCGTAGCGGGCGGCGCGACTCGCGCCGTGCCTCGCGGCATGTGAAAATCTGCACATGCACACGCCAGCCGCTCCAGTCGTCGCCGCACGCGACATCGGACGGTCCTACGGCACCCGCCGCGCCCTCGATGGTCTCACTCTCGATGTGCCTCCCGGCTCCGTTTTCGGCCTCCTTGGCCCGAACGGCAGTGGGAAGAGCACGTTTATCTCGATTCTGGCCGCCATGGAGACCCCGGCAGAAGGCCAACTTCGCGTCTTCGGCGAGCCGCCAGCGCCAGCGCTCCGCGCAAGGCTCGGGACAGTCTTCCAGGAAAACACGAGCGACCCCCTCATGACCGTGATCGAGACGCTGCGCCTCGCTGGCCGACTCTTCGGCGTGGGAGGAGAGCACTTCCGCCAGCGCTCGACCGAGCTCCTCGCCGCGTTCGGCCTTGCCGAGCGCACCAGGGACCCCGTCGCATCCCTCTCCGGGGGCATGCGCCGGCGACTTGAGATGGCCCGCGCCCTCCTCCACGACCCGGAACTACTGCTGCTTGATGAGCCAACCACCGGCGTCGATCCCGAAGAGCGGCGCGCGCTCTGGAGCGCACTGCTTGAGCGGGAGCGCGGCGAGCGCAGCATCGTCATTGCAACGAACGACCTTGCCGAGGCCGACTCCGTTTGCGACGCCGTGGCTTTCATCCAGGCCGGGCGAGTGGTCGCCCACGGCAGTCCCGCCG
>DATNET010000333.1:0-3667 GCA_035606745.1 Tepidiformaceae bacterium | reverse complement strand
CGGGAGCGACTTCCGCCGGCGGCACTTCGTAGCGGACGTGGAACATCTCAGCCGTCTCGCCATACGCGTGCCCGGCCTTGAGCGCTCGCAGGTTCGCTTCGAGCGTCTCAGGCGAGCGCCCGAAGCGTTCAGTCGCCCACTTGATCGTCGTTTCCATCGAACGGCCGTACATCCAGAGGATGAGGCCAAGTGCGTAGAAGTTTCGCGACTTGAATTTGCCCTGCGCGTTCAGCGGCATGCCTTCAAGTGCCAGTTCGTTCTGCCGCGTGATGCGCACCGGGAAAACCTTGAAGCGAGCGAGCGAGCCATCCTCGAGCGGGTTGGCCGCGTAGGCCGCCTTCTTCAAGTTCGCAGCATTGAATTCATCTTCATCGACAATCAGCAGTCCGCCGCTCCGCAGGTCGTTGATGTTGGTCTTCAGTGCTGCCGGGTTCATCGCGACAAGCACGTCCGGCTGGTCGCCCGGGGTGCGGATGTCGGAGCTTGAAAACGAGATTTGGAAACCCGAAACGCCGGGCAAAGAGCCAGTAGGAGCGCGAATTTCAGCCGGATAATCCGGCAGCGTCGCCAGGTCGTTGCCGAAAACAGCCGCCGTCTTGGTGAACTGCGTGCCGGTTAGCTGCATGCCGTCGCCGGAGTCGCCGGCGAATCGAATAGTGACGCGGTCGAGCTCTTCGACGACGTGTTCCGGTGGGGATTGGGTTTCAGTTGTCATGTCCCTCTGCTATCCACCCTCTGGTCTCTCCATCACCTGGTGGGGGCGAGGAGGCAAGTTCAGTACGTCTTCAGGGTACGCTTCCGCGAGGTGAGTGAGCAGGTCGCCCAGGCGGACGATACCGATCAGCTGGTCTCCGGAAAGCACGGGAAGCGTGCGGTAGTGATGCTGCTGCATCGTTGCAATGGCATCGGCGACGGACTGGCTGGCGCCGATGGTCTGTGGTTCACGCGTCATCACGGCGTGGCCCGAGGCGCTCGCGCCGCCGAGCGGCTGGTCCCAATCGAAGCCCTCGTCCATGCATTTCGTTAACACGTCCCGCTCCGTGAAAATGCCTTCGAGGCGACCGTGTTCCAGGGCTACCACGCACGAGCGGGAACCGGTTTGCATAATCGTGAGCGCTTCTCTGACAGAGGTGGAGGAAGTTACCGAAGCCGGCTCTTCGAGCGGCAACTCTTGCAATCGCTGGTTGATAAACCGACTTAGTCGGGAACGATCCATCTGTCCCTGTTACTTCGTCCGCCTGCACTTGGGCGTGATGTACCAGCCAGTATTTCTGGCCGGAACTCCATGCCCTGCGATTCCCTAGTGTACGTCTTTCCTTGCACGTGTGCAGGTAGGGAAGCCCCGATCGTGGCTCCTATAGATGAGACGGCAGACCGACTGCGGGTGTCCCCGATTTCTGCCCTCGCGATCCCGGACGCTCTGCGGGGATCGGCCACTCGCGCCGATATTGGTGGAGACGGTTGTTACGTCCGGGAGCGCATCGGCCCATGGCGTCCAAAGCACAGATCCAGACCGTGAAGGCTGATTTTCTTGATCAGTCTCTCTACGACGACGCCGGCCTGTCGGGCGTCCCGCGCCTCAGCAGGGGCGCGACGCTGACCGCCCTCAGCCGTGCATTCGACCTGGCGGAGGGCCGCCGGCCGGGCCACGCTCAGCGTGTTGCCTATATCGGCGTCTACCTCGCAAGCGAAGTAGGCCTCGATGCCGCTTCGATCGAAGACGTCTACTTCGCCTGCCTCCTGCACGATGTGGGGATGGCCGCCGCACCAAACGAGCGCACGGCGACCGGGGCGCGCGGTGCCGAGCCAGGCGGCGCGGTCGAAACGCTCGCTCTGCATTGCGAACGCGGCGCCCAGACCGTGCGCAAGATGGGCCTCGGTGAAGGAGTCGCGTCGGCAGTGGCGAGCCACCATGACTCGTGGACCGGGCCGGGACACGATGCCTCCGGCGCCACCGGCCGCCTCACGCTGCCGGCACGGATCGTGACGGTCGCGGACCGCGTTGAGACGCTGATCGACGGCGAAGCATCGCCGCTGCTCGTCCGCCGCCGGGGGCCAGCGCTGGTCCGCGAAATGGCTGGCAGCGAACTGGACCCCGTCCTCGCCAGCAAGATGGCTGTCGTCGCATCGCGAGACGAGTTCTGGCTTGGGCTTTATGACAACGATCTCGCTGCCAGCCTGATGTCCTTGAACTACGGCGGCATCATGAACCGGGAAGACCTCTTCGATTTCCTTTCGGTGATCAGCGATGTCGTTGACACCCGCAATGGGCGCGATGTCGGGCGTGGACGGCGCGTCTCCGATCTTGCCCGGGACGTGGCCATCGCCTGCGACATGACCGAACGCCGCGCCGACCTCGTGAAGGCTGCGGCCCTGCTCCAGGACATCGGCACGCTCGGCGTGCCGGCCCACTTCCTCAGCAAGCCCGACATCCTCAGCATCGACGAGATGGCCGCCGTGCAGCTCCATCCGACGTATGCGCGCGATATCCTGAGCGAGATCCCGGGCCTTGGCGCCGCAGCATGGTGGGTGGGATGCCATCACGAGCGCATCGATGGCAAAGGCTACCCGGGCATGCTCGAGGGCGACGAAGTCCCCCTGGAAGCACAGATCATCGGGATCTGCGAAGCGTTCGACGCGCTGGTCAACGACCGTCCTTACCGTCGGGCACTGAGCCAGGACGACGCGTTCGACGTCATTCACGGGCTGGGCGGCACGCGGTTTGAGCTCTACCTCTTGACGCGGTTCGAAGGCGTCATGAACGCGAACGCATAGCGCGGTTCTCGCGCCGGGCGGTCCGAAGGTTTGGGTCTCTTTCCCGCGATCGGGGACATTCGCTGCGCTGTTGCAGTTCGGCAACGACTGAGCGTATAGCCGCTTTTAGGATGAGTCCGGACGGGGCACAGCTGCGCTTGCCGTCGCGAGCGTTCGCACGAGGAGATTCCATGCCACATCGGTTGCCCGGCTTTGCCCGACTGCTTCGCGCCGGTGTTGGATGCGCCCTTGTCGCGGGGGCGGCTGCTCTGCCCGCCGCGGCCATGGCGAGCCGCGGCACTGATTCCTCTCTGCCTGCCATGCCCTATCAGGTTGTCGTGCCGGGCCTTTCGGCAGGCGCCGCGCCTGCGGCTGCCACGCCCACGGCCACGCCAGACGCGGCCGTGACCGTTACCGGCATATCGCTGAGCAACCTCAACGGCGATGGGACCATCACGAACCTGACCGTGTTCGGCAACGTCCACAACGGCCTGGACTACCCGATTGGCGACGTCCAGCTTGCGGCGACGGCGGAGGGCGCGGACGGCTCAATCCTCTCGACGGGCGTGGCGACGGCGCGCCTGGACGTGATTCCGGCCGGCGGAGATGCTCCGTTTTCACTGCCGTTGCAGCGAGTAACAGATTTGAACACGCCCGTGTCGGTAAGCGTCACGAGCTACACCGGCGTCCCATCGGCCGCAGACGCTGGGCTCGTCGCGTCGGTCCAGCCGCCCCAGCCGTTCAAAGTCGGGATGAAGGACCCGAAGACTGGCTTGTGGCCCGATTCGCCGAACCTGCTCGCGGCCAACGGCGCAATCACCAACAACAGCAGCTCGGCCGAGCGCATCGACAACGTCACCGTGGCATTCCAGGATTCTGGAGGCAAAGTCTGGCTGGTCGCCACAACGGACGT
>DATNET010000137.1:0-2787 GCA_035606745.1 Tepidiformaceae bacterium | reverse complement strand
GTTGGTACAGTTTGCCGAGAGGGATCGCCTTCACTTTGAGGAGATGCCGCATCGCCGAGACCTGGATTGGATCCAGGTCGATGCTGATGCGCTCGCGTTTGTGGAAGAAAGGGAGACGCATCGTGTATCGGCCACCCCGCTGTGGCCACCCCTCTTAATGCGAGCTCGAAACCGCTCAAAGCGGGCTCGAGAACCGCTTCAACTCTGCCCGGCGTTTATCGTAATCCGGCAAGGCCCGAAAGACCTCTGACCAGAACGCCGGGGAGTGGTTTGGGTGGAGCAGATGTGCGAGCTCGTGCACCACGACGTAGTCGAGTAATGCGTCGGTGACCATCGCGAGCCGCCAATTGAAGCGCAAGCTTCCATCCCGGGCGCAACTGCCCCACCGCGAGCGTTGGTTTCGCACGAACACGGCGGCCGGCGTGCTGCCAAGTACGGGCGCCCACCGCTGCACGGCCTCGTCCACCCGCTCTCTGGCGCGTTCGACATACCATCGCGAGAGCTGGGCGGTGACCACCGAAATTTCTGTTCCAATGGGCACGCTCGCGGCCAGGCGAACCGTCATCACGCCATCTCGAAGGACCAACGTGTTGCGAGGCTGCGTGGATCGTTCCCACACGAGCGTGAATGTGCCGTTCGCGAGCGGCAGGACCTGGCCCTGCGCGAGCACGCGCGCTGGGACGTTGTCCACCAGGGCGGACGCGATCCAACTCGTTCGGCGCTGGATGAACGCTTCGATTTCTGCACCCGCAACGTGGAGCGGAGCACGGACGATGACGCTGCCATCGCGCACGCAGATCGCGATAGTACGGCGTCGATTGGCACTTCGGATAACCTCATACGAGATCGACTGGCCATCTGCGCCGGCATGTCGCAACGCTTCCACGCGTTCGCCACGGCCCGAGAGTGCGCTCCGCATGACTGCACTTTGCGGCATCCGCGAGCTTCGGTCATGCGGAGTCGTCCGCGGTGGCTCAGTCGCCGGCAGACGGAGAATCGCCGTTGTGCGGCGGCTTCTCGGGACCTTCGAACCTGATTTCGCAGCCGTTGATCACCGCCACCGCGGCCAGGATGGCGACGAGCCAAACGGCGAGCACGGCCGCGATGACCACGATGGTCAGCGGCAAGTCAACGAGTACGCGTCCGTGCTTTTCGACGATGACATGCCTGGCGTTGCCTTCGTGCAACACATCTTTCGCGCGATCCGCGATTCGATTGGTCTTGCTCATTGGTCACCTCCTGATTAACGCGAGATCCCACCAACAACTGTCGCGGACAGCGGCCCAGCTGTCGCTCTCGAGCAAGCCGGGGCCTGTTTCAGCGGCCGATCATGACTTCCGTGGCCTTGATCACGGCAAGAACCGAGTCGCCCGGCTTGAGGTCCAGGCGTTCGGCGCTCTTTCGGGTGATCGCAGCGACCAACTCCGCTCCGCCCTCCAGTTCCATGACGACTTCAGCCATGATTCCGCCGAGGTTCACTTCTTTGACGCTAGCTTTTAGCTGGTTTCGACCCGAGATCTCCATGTAATACTCACTTGTCGAGTAATTTCTTACCACGTAGCATGCCTCATCGTGGCTGAACGTGCATTGCTCCCAGGGGAATTCGCCGTGCTTGGCTTGCTGGCGCTGAAGCCAATGCACGGATACGAGATGGCCCGCTACTTCGACCGCGACGACCTGACAGAAGTCTGCCCCATCGAACAAAGCCTCCTCTACACGTACGTCCGGAACGTCGAAGAGCGAGGCTTGGTGACCTTCACGGACGAGCGCGTCGGGCTTCGACCGCCCCGCAAGACGTACCGGCTTACGGAGGCCGGCCGCCTGTTGGTGCAGATGTGGCTTCGACAGCCCGTCGAGCGAATGCGGGAAATCCGGCTGGCGTTCCTGCTCAAGCTCTACTTTTTGGAAAAGCTTGATGCCGGCGCCGAACGAGACCTGCTGCGCCGCCAAATCGACGTTTGCGAAGCATATCGCGAGCGCTGTGCCGAGAAGGTGGAACGCCTCGACGGCTTCAGCCGGCTGGTGGCGCAATCGAAGCTTTCGGCGGCCGAATCGAGCCTGAGCTGGCTGCGCGGATACGCATGGGAACTCGACCGAAGCATCGGGATTAACGGCCCGAAATCATGAACCAACGCCCGACTCGACGCTGGCCGCGTTCCGCAGGGCGGAGTGCGGTCGTGGTGCTCGCTGCCTTAATGGGTCTGCTGGCCGCGGCCGCCTGTAGCGGCAGCAGCAATTCGAAGACGCCGACACCTGCCCAGCCCACGCCTCGGACTGGGGCGCTTACGCCCGACACAGCGACCGCGGTACCGCTCAGTGGCGACATCACGGTCTTCGCCGCGGCTTCCTTAACGGACGCCTTCAAGGAGGCGGGGACGGCGTTCCGGTCAGCGAATCCCGGCGCCACAGTCACGTTCAGCTTCGCCGGTTCGTCAGCGCTTGCCACGCAGATCAACCAGGGCGCTCCCGCAGATGTCTTCGCTTCGGCGGACCCCGCCCAGATGAAGATCGTGGCGGACACCGGCGTCACCGAGGCACAGCGGATCTTTGCGACCAATGTCCCGGTCGTGATTGTCCCCGCCACCGGCTCGCCCGTCGCGGCGTTCGCGGACCTCGCCAAGCCCGGCGTAAAGCTCGTTCTGGCGTCGGCAGCCGTCCCCATCGGCAACTACGCGCGCCAGATATTCACGAAAGCATCCGGCACCGGCGGCATCAGTGCCGACTTCTCAGCCAAAGTGCTGGCCAACCTCCAGAGCAATGAGACCGACGTCAAGGCCGTGCTGGCGA
>DATNET010000134.1:0-7235 GCA_035606745.1 Tepidiformaceae bacterium | reverse complement strand
CTCCGGCCCGACCTGTCGCGCGTATCGCCGTGGAAGCTCGACGACAGCACCGCCAGTGTCGAAAACAACCTCCAGCTGGCGCGCCATGCCCTCGCGAACGTCTTCGATGCCGACGGTACAGTCATGTTCAGCGCTCCGCCGCTCGAGCCCGAGCCGCAACACGGCGCAACCCGCCACGTGGCACCGCCGGAGCGCACGCCGGCGCCACTCCCGACCGAGCGCTACTTCCATCGCCGGGTGAAGCGCCAGGCAGCCAGCTAGTTCGAGACCAGAAACGTCGAAATTTCCTCGCCTGAGCCGTCGGGGCGCCGCCCCCTTTCCCCGCTCTTCGGAGTATCGTTGCGCCGGGAAGGTAACCGATGCCAAACAACGCCGCATGGCTGAACCAGGTCAGCGAAGAGGTCCTCGATCCGGAGCTCGAGATCTGCGACCCCCATCATCACCTCTGGGCACACCCCACCGACCGTTACCTCCTCGACGATCTGCTAGCGGACACCGGGACCGGCAACAACGTGGAAGATCCCCACGTCGCCAGCCACAACGTGACCAGCACTGTCTTCGTTGAATGCCTCTCGATGTATCGAGCGGACGGCCCCGTCGAACTGCGCCCAGTCGGCGAAACGGAATTCGTCCAGGGCATCGCCGCGATGAGCGCGAGCGGGGGCTATGGCCCGATCCGCGCGGCAGCCGGGATCGTTGGCTTCGCCGACCTGTCGCTGGGCGACGCCGTCCAGCCCGTCCTCGAAGCGCACATCGCCGCCAGCCCGAACCGTTTCCGGGGCATCCGCCACGCCTCGGGATGGGACGCCAGCCCGGAGATCCGCAACTCGCACACAAACCCGCCCGAGGGCCTGCTCGGAGACCCGGGCTTCCGCCGCGGATTTGCGCACCTTCAACGCCTCGATCTGACCTTCGATGCCTGGCTCTACCACCCCCAGCTCGACGAACTGACCAGCCTGGCACAAGCGTTCCCCGGCACCACGATTGTCCTGGACCACTTCGGGGGCCCTCTCGGTCTCGGCCGCTACGCGGGCAAGCAACGCGAAGTGTTCGAAGAGTGGAAGCCAAAGATCGATGAGCTTGCACGGTGCCCAAACGTCGTCGCCAAGCTCGGCGGCCTGAACATGCCGCTCAACGGCTTCGGATGGGAAAAGCGCGACCGTCCGCCCGGCTCCGCGGAACTGGCCGATGCCACGAAGCACTATTACCTCCACACGATCGAGCGCTTCGGACCCAACCGCTGCATGTTCGAAAGCAACTTCCCGGTCGACAAAGCGAGCTGCTCCTACACCGTCCTCTGGAACGCGTTCAAACGCATGACCGCGGATTTTCCCGCCGACGAAAAGCGTGCGATGTTCCACGACACCGCCGCGCGGGTCTACCACATCCCGGCATGAAGCTGTGGGCTCTGGCCCGGCGTGTTCCAGCGAAACCCACCGGCTATCATGGAGGCACGCTCAGGCCCGACGGGCTCCCCCGGACAGCAGAGCGCCATCGCGTGCGGCTGTAGCTCAGTGGATAGAGCATCTGTCTTCGGAACAGAGGGTCGGGGGTTCGAATCCCTCCAGCCGTACCACTACCTCCGTGCATGCATCTCCGAAGCACCCTCCTCGGTGTAGTAGTCTGATCCCGCCCGGTTGCGCGTTGGGCCTTTCGGTGGCCAGCATGTAGCGTTCATTCAGGACAGTCCTGCGAAGCAATGATGATGCGGCTTCGCGCGAAGCGGCGGCGCGGAGTGGAGTGAAGGAGGTCGCTTGGCACACGTGGCAGAGGGCGCCGTGGCGTCCGTTCGATACGAGGGAGGCGCCCTTGCGACCCGTGAGGCCCTGCTTAGCGCGGCCCGCGAAGTGCTTTCTGCGAAGGGCATCGTCGAAGCCACCGTCGATGATGTCGTGCGCATCGCCGGAGTCGCGAGAGGTACCTTTTACAACTACTTCAAGGACAAATACGACCTCCTGTTTGTCCTGTACAGCGAGCTCACGGAAAAACTGTATTCGGATTCGGATGTCGAGCCGGTGGCCGAACTCACCACCTTCGAACGTATCATGCTGCCCATCCGCGCGGTCTTCGAACACTATCGCGAAGACATGGGCGTGCTCCGGGCGGTTGAACAGGTTTCGACGAGCCGCCCCGAGTTCGCCGAAATTGCGACTCGCTACCGCGCGATCTATGTCGACCGCATCCGCCGGGACCTCGATGCCAGCATTAACCGTTACCGTGCCCGGCCGATCGATACCCGCGTCGCCGCCGCCGCCATCAACGCGATGGTGGGGCGCATGGGCACGGAGTGGTTCAGTCTCGGCATTACCCCGTATGAGGGCGCTTCGCTGGACGACGTCGTCCACGAGATGAGCCTCTTCATCTACCGCGCGACCTTCGCCCGCGACCCGAAGGGCTGGACGCCACCCAGCACTATCCGCTGATCTGCCGCTCATCGAGTTTCGCCCTCCGTCCGCTTGGCGCGGTATCTCGACATCTCTGGAACACATAGCTAATGTACGGATGCGGAATCGGGGGGCCGTCCATCCAACGTGGGGGCTTGCTATGGCGACCGTCCAGGCGGTGAAGGGTCCAATCGATACGGCACAACTCGGGCGGACATTGATGCACGAACACGTCTTCGTTCTGAGCACGGAGATTGAGCAGAATTATCCCGGGCCGTGGGGCGATGAAGAACACCGCGTAGCGGACGCCGTCGCTCGCCTGAATGAGCTCAAAGCGGCCGGAATCGACACGATCGTCGATCTCACGGTCGTGGGCCTGGGCCGCTATATCCCGCGCATCCAACGCGTTGCCGCCGCCACAGGGCTGAACATCGTCGTGGCCACCGGCCTCTACACCTACAACGATGTGCCGCACTTCTTCCACTTCCGCGGCCCGAACACGCTCATGGGCGGCCCCGAGACGATGGTCGACATGTTCGTCAAAGACATCACCGAAGGCATCGCCGGCACCGGAGTGAAGGCAGCGATCCTCAAGTGCGCAACCGACGAGCCGGGGCTCACCCCGGGCGTGGAACGGGTGTTGCGGGCCGTCGCGAAGGCGCATCGCGCCACCGGCGTGCCGATTTCGACGCACACGCATGTCCAGACCCGGCGCGGCCTGGACCAGCAGCGAATCTTCTCCGACGAGGGTGTCGACCTCGGCCGTGTCGTCATCGGACATACTGGCGATTCCACCGATATCGCCTACATCGAAGAGATCATCTCCAACGGCTCATTCGTCGGCATGGACCGCTTTGGGATTGACGTGCTGCTGCCCTTCGAGGACCGCGTGAAGACGGTCGCGACCCTCTGCGAACGCGGCCACGCGGACAAGATGGTGCTCTCGCACGATGCCGCCTGCGTCAACGACTGGTTGGACGAGTCAGCCCTCAAGACGATGACGCCCCGCTGGAACTTCCTCCACATTTCCCACGACGTGCTACCGGCTCTGAAGGAGCGGGGCGTTACCGACGCCCAGATCCACCAGATGCTCGTCGAGAACCCCCGTAAGGTTTTCGAACAACAGGGCGCGTACTAGCGACCCGCGGGACTGCCGGCTCGGCGGTGGCTAGGGCTCGCCATCGGCACGCGCAGCCATCTTCGAACCGGCCACGTAGTAGCGCCGGTGCCAGATGCCGGTGTAGGGCTCGTGCGCGCCGGGCATGCGCCACGTCGTCACGCCGGCCATGGCGAGGTCGAGCGAAAGCAATGCGCGTGGCTGGTCGATGGTCTCCTGGATGTACGCCTCGGCACCCTCCGCATCCACGTAACGGCGCGTAATCCGCCGGTAGAGGTCGCGCCAATCATCATCCTCGCCGAGCTCATGGACGATGGCCATGCAGCCCTCCGCGCGGACCTTCCGGTATGGCAACGCTTCCTCATCGATCGTGATCGACACGCGGCAATCGCGTCGGACATTGGCGAGCCAGGTCGAATTGGCGCGCGGCGTGACGAGCACCTGGCCGTCCTCGTAAATGAACCACGCCGGCGTCACCGTTGGCGCGCCATCCGGGCGCAACGTGGCAATACGGCAAAGGATCCCCGGCGTCGCAAGAAACTCGAGACGCTCGTTTGGTGTGAGAGGCGGCATGGGAATCCTCCTGCGTTACTTCATTGCGGGGCAAGGCTCGTGCACCACGAGCGGCCTTAGTGGCGTCGCGCCTCCGTTGCTACTTCATCGCCAGCGGGTTGATCGGAGAACCCACGGCCTTGGTCACCTTGAGCGGCGGCGAACAAAAGAAGAATTCCCAAACGCCGTCCGCCGCGCAGTCGGCGGCCAGCTCTTCGAAGTCGAGGATTTCGCCGAGTGTCATCCCCATATCCCGGATCAAGACCATATGGACATTGAAGACGACGTCGTCGAATTCGCCCGGCAACACCTCGATCGCCCAGTTGTCCGAGCATACCGCCGCCACCTGCTTGTCGTGTAGCCACTCACAGCACGCCATGCCAAGCCCGGGTTCACCTGCCATGAACGCCGTGGGACTCTTTTCGGCGAGAAACTTCCGACGCCAGCCGGTGCGGAACAGAAGGATGTCGCCGGCGCCGACCGTCACGCCTTGCCGCTCAGCCGCCGCGTCAAGGTCTTGCGGAGTTATGACCTGCCCCATTTCGAGCCATTCCACGCCTTTCAGGGCAACGAGGTCCAGCAGGACGCCCCGCCCGGCAATGCCCTTGCCCTGTTTATCGATGGAGTTATGTTCTGTGCCGTGCAGCCCGATATCGCTCGAAGGATAGCCGTTGTACATCTGATCGTCGTAATAGACGTGCGCAAGGCTATCCCACTGCGACGAGCCCTGCAGCGGCATGAAGATGTAGTCATCGGCGTATTTGAAGCCGCCCGGGAACCCCTGGCCGTGACCCGTCTCCGACATCAGGTGGACAGGGTTGATGCGCCCGCCCCCCGGTTGCGGCCCATCAGCATCCATGGGGATGCCAAGGTCGAAGACCTGACCTTTCTTGATCAGCTTCGACGCCGCGACCAGCCGCTCGGGCGTGATCAGGTTCGTCGTCCCCCGTTCATCCTCAGGGCCCCATTTGTCCCAGTTCCGCAGCCGTTGACCGATCGAACGAAAGTCTTCCATCTACTTGGCTCCTTTGAATTTGGCGCCCGGTTAGGGCGGGTGTAGCGACGCGACTGCGCCGGGTCACACAACCACGGGGACAAGGCCCGAGGGCTCATCGGCGGTTACGCCGTCTGCGTAAAGGCCGGCGATCTGCTCCGGAGTCAGCCCCAGCATCCGGCCGAAAACGTAGTGATTTGCCTCGGCGAAGCGCGGGGCGGCCATCCGCACGCGCGGCTGCGTCGCTGAAAACCGCCACGGGAAGGCCGGGTAGGGCAGGACCCCTGTATCGGGGTGTTCGATGGGGATGAATGCGTTCCGGGCGAAGAGGTGCGGGTCGCAGTGCATCTGCCAGTTGTGCAGGATCGGTGCGGCCGGCACCCCAACCGCCTGCAGCGCCCGGACGCAGTCGTATTGCGGCAACGTGCTCGTCCACTGCTCAAGACGCTGCTCGATCGCCTCCGCGCTGGCAAGGCGCTGTTCGGCCGACGAGCCCGCAGCTTCATCCAGCCCGGATACTGAACAGAGCGCCCGCCACTGTTCGTCCGTCCGCACGGCGATTGCGATCCATTCGTCCGTCCCAAAGCTCCGGAAAGCACCCACCGGCGCGGACGACGGGTCGCCGTTGCCGCGGAAAGGCATGTTTTCGCCGTGCTCGTTGCGGTACGCGAACGCTTCCAGCATGAACGGCATCGCGGATTCGGCCAGCGAGATGTCGAGGTGGGAACCCGCGCCCGTACGGTCCCGCCGCTCCAGTGCCGCGAGGATGCCAACCACCGCGTGGGCCCCGGCGATCGGGTCCGCCACGAACGACCCGGTCCGCTGCGGCACGCCGTCGACGTAGCCGGTGATTGCCGCGAGTCCGCACGCCGCCTCGATATTCGAGCCGAACGCGACCCAATCCTTGCGTGGGCCTGTGGCGCCGAAACCGCTGATGGAGGCCATCACCAAACGCGGGTTGACGGCGCTGAGCTGGTCATAGCCCAGCCCGAGGTTGGGCATGACGCGCGCGCTGTTGTTCTCGACGACCACATCGACGCCTCGAACGAGTTCGAGGAACAGCTCGCGGCCACGCGGGAGCGCGAGGTTGAGCGACACGTCGCGCTTGTTCCGGTTCATCTCGTTGAAGTAACCGGAGCGGTTCCAGTGGTACTTGCCGGGCTCCTTGCCCGGGTAATGACTCAGCCGCGTTGCCGATTTGCTGGCAAGCTCGACCTTGATCACATCCGCCCCGAGGTCGCCGAGGTGCCGTCCGGCGATCGGCCCGGCCCAGTTATTCGTAACCTCAAGCACCTTTAGGCCGGTGAGCGGGCCGGCGGAGGTGAGCTTCCCGCGAGATGTCAACGGCACCGGCGACGCGACGCGCTCTTTGGACGGCTTCTGCAAGGCGTCGCGGAGAAGCGATGGTGCTCCCGCTGCCGGCCACGAGCTCGACCAGACATACGGCCTGCCCGGCAGCTGCGTCCCCCCTGAGCCTTCGAAGAAGCCTCGCTGCTTCAGCCCGTCGTCGGCCAGCAGCGTGGAAGCGGTTTCCACCGGCGTTGCAGGAATGCGCAGCTGCTGGGCGGCAGCGACGATCTCCGCCATGGGCCGCGTTCGGCACCAGGCTTCGACCATACCCCAGAGCTCGGCGGCGTTCGCGAGCCAGCTCGTGATCGTCGCCCACCGCGGGTCTTCCATGAGCTCGGGCTGGTCGATGAGGATGAAGAGGTTGGGATACAGCCCGAGCCGATAGAAGAAGACCCAGCCGTCGCTCGCCTTGAAAAGGTCCGACCCGAGCCGCTTCAGCACGCGGCCCTCGTGTGTCCACGCGACCGTCGTACTCCAGTGAGCGCCGAGCATCGCCTCCACGCCCGTCACTTCGAGTTCCTGGCCCTCACCTGTCAGCCTTGCGTGGCGCAGTGCCGCCATGGCGCCGAGCGCCAGGTGCATGCCGGCGTGGAACTGCGCCTGGTAGCCGGGCACACGCAGAGGGGCTTTTCCGGGGTCGCCCGCGAGCGCCCAGTAGCCACCCATTGCATAGTCGGTCAGCTCGTCGCCGGCCCATTCTGCGTAAGGCCCGGTTCGGCCAAAGTGGTCCGCGTTCGCCACGACGATCGCCGGACTCTGCGGTCGCAGCAGATCAAACAGCTTTCCCTCCGCCACCTCCATAGCAGCGAAGTCGGAAATCACCAGGTCGAAGCTGCTG
>DATNET010000133.1:0-2689 GCA_035606745.1 Tepidiformaceae bacterium | reverse complement strand
GACGGCAGCGCTATTACGCCGCGCTTCGCCCTGGAGTGGCTCGACCTTGACGACATCAGCGCCGAAATCGGCAAGTGCGAGGCCGGCCACCGGCCCGGCGACGATCTGGCTGAATTCGAGGACGCGGATTCCGCTGAGTGCGCCGGGGGCCGGCGCGGGGTTAGCCACGCGGCAGGCCGAGGCCGCGTGTGGCGATGACGTTGCGCTGCACTTCGGAAGTACCGCCGCGGATGGTGGCGGGCACCATGCCGATGTAGAAATGGCCGAAACTTGCGGCGTCGCTCTGGTCGTCCAGCTGGGCGCGGAGGCCCAGCGCCTGCATCGCGGTTTGGGCGAGGCGCTGCGACAGTTCTGAGTTGTAGAGCTTGGCCGCCGAGGCCTCATCGTTTGGCAGTTGGCCGCGATTCTGCATGGAGATGATGCGGAGTGAGAACTGGTACATGACCTCGGCTTCGATGAAGCGCTCGGCGATTTCATGGCGGACGGGCGAGGCGTTGATACGGGTGTGCAGGCCAGGGTCGGCGTGGATTACGTCAAGCAGGCGTTGGAGCGTGCGTTTCGCCCCGACGGCACCGCCGATGTTCGAGCGCTCGAAGTCGAGCAGCGTCATCGCGACGTACCAGCCGCGGTTGAGTTCGCCGACGAGGTTCGCGACGGGTACGCGCACGTCTTCGAAGAAGACTTCGTTGAAGTAGTGGCGGCCACCCATATCGATGAGCGGGCGGACCGTGATGCCGGGCGTGTGGATGTCGTCGATGAGGATGAAGGAGATGCCGCGATGCTTGGGCGCCTGCGGGTCGGTGCGGACGAGCGCGAACATGGCGTCGGCGGTGTGCGCGGCGGAGGTCCAGATCTTCTGGCCGTTGATGATGAAGTCGTCGCCATCGCGGACGGCGCGGGTTTGGAGCGATGCGAGGTCGGAGCCTGCGCCGGGCTCGGAATAGCCCTGGGCCCAGGTGGCTTCGCCGGCGAGGATGGGCGGCAGGTAGGTCCTGCGCTGTTCTTCGCTGCCGTGGAGGATGAGGGTTGGGCCGAGCATCGCAAGCCCCGAGCCTCCTACGCCGGGGGCACCGGCGCGGGCCATCTCCTGATTTAGGACGAACTGTTCGGCCGCGCTGAGTCCGCCGCCGCCATACTCTTTCGGCCAGTGCGGGGCGACCCAGCTGCGCTCGGCGAGGGCGGCGTGCCAGTCCATGGCGGCCGCGCGGGCGATTGGGTCATCGGACTTGCGGTCGTTCTCCCATGCGCGTTCGGCGAGGCCGCCTCGGGCGGCGGCATCGCGATAGCGCTGTGGGAGGCGCTGGTCGATCAGCGCGCGCACTTCGCTGCGAAAGCTGGCCTGTTCGGGGGTATCGTTCCAATCCATAGCTGTGTTGCTCGAATCAGGCCTTGATTGGGCTGGCTTCTTTGAGGAACGCCACGACTGCATCGCGGTAAGCCGGGCCATCCAGGGCGGTGATGTGATCGCCGGGCACCTTTGTGTAGCGGGCACCGGGGATCGTTGCCGCGAGCTTGTCGGCCGAGCCGATGAGGGTGTCGTCTTCACCGACGATGACCATGACCGCACATTCGGGCACGACGAGCTTGGCCGGGTCCCAGCCGCCGCGCGACGAGCGCATGACTGCCGCGAGCGCGAGGAGGTCGTTCTTGCTACGTTCGGCGAACGTTCGGAAGGCTCGCGCGGTGGGGTCCGTGATTGTGCTGGGGTCGCTGGCCTCAAGCGCCGCGGCAATGGCGACGGAGCCGGCCGGCCCGCGGCCGCCAGAGAGCAGCCCGTCGCCCTGCCCGCCGAGGATGACTGTGCGGAAGCGCCGGGGGAAGCGCGTTAGCAGCGAGGCTACGATACCGGCGCCCATGGAGTAGCCCATGAGGTCGGCTTCGGCGATTTCGAGGTAGTCCATGAGTTCCAGGATGTCGTCGGCCATGAGCGTGCCGCCGTAGTCGGCGGGGTCGTGGGGCTTGGCGCTGCGGCCGTGGCCGCGGCAATCGAGGGCAATGACCTGGCGACCGGCGGCGATCAGAGCATCGATGACGCCGGTGGCGCGCCAATTGCCTTCGAGGCTGCTGGCGAAACCGTGGACAAGGATGATGGGAGGGCCGGAACCCTCAACGATGTAGTTGATTTCGATGTTTTCAACTTCGAACGTGGGCATCGGTTGTGGGCTGTGCTCCTTACTCTTCGTCGTCGTTCTTCATGAACATCTGCATCATGTCGATGGGGATGGGGAAGACGATGGTGCTGTTGTTTTCGGCGGCGATTTCGGAGAGGGTTTGGAGGTAGCGGAGCTGGAGCGTGATGGGCTCGGCAGCCATGACGGTGGCTGCTTCCTTGAGCCGTTCGCTCGCCTGGAACTCGCCGTCGGCGGCGATGACCTTGGCGCGGCGTTCGCGCTCGGCTTCGGCCTGGCGTGACATCGAACGCTGCATGGTGGCGGGCAGTTCGACATCCTTGACTTCGACAGCGGTGACTTTGACGCCCCACGGCTCGGTCTGCTCATCGATGATGACCTGGAGGCGCTGGTTGATCTGTTCGCGTTGGCCGAGGAGTTCGTCGAGTTCCGATTGGCCGAGGACGGAGCGGAGGGTGGTCTGGGCTATCTGAGACGTGGCGCGCACGTAGTCGAGGATCTGGACCACTGCGGCGTTCGGTTCAACGACGCGGAAGTAGATGACCGCGTTCACCTTGAGG
>DATNET010000129.1:0-4331 GCA_035606745.1 Tepidiformaceae bacterium | reverse complement strand
ATTCTGACGCCCGCGCGTTCGCGCCCGGATTGGATATGCTTTGCGCCGATGGACGGATTGAACAGCTGGCGCCCGGCATCGAGGCGCCCAGCGGGGCCCGCCGCATCGATTGCGCGGGCCTCTTTATCCTGCCGGGGCTGATCGATTGCCACGTCCACCTGACTTCCAGCGGCGACCCCAATGAGCTGGCTTCGGGGGCGAACGAGCCGCTCCCCATCCGCGCCTGGAGGGCGGCGGATTACGCCCGGAAGACGCTTCAGGCCGGCGTAACGACGGTCCGCGACCTCGGCGCTGCCGACCGCCTGAACATCCACCTCGCGACGGCGGTCGACGACGGGTTGTTGGACGGCCCAACGGTGCTCGCCGCCGGCCTCGGCGTCACGATGACCGGCGGTCATGGGCACGGCTTCATCGCCCGTGAAGCGGATGGCCCCGACGATGTGCGCAAAGCCGTCCGCGAGCAGCTCCGCGCTGGTGCGCGAGCGATCAAGCTCTTTGCCAGTGGCGGCGTTATGACGCCCGGGGTCGACCCACGATCAGCATCCCTGACGGAGGACGAGATGCGGGCCGGCGTGGAGGAAGCACACAAGGCGTTTCGGACCGTCGCGGCGCATGCCCAGGCGACCGCAGGCATCAAGAATGCAGTGCGTGCCGGGGTGGATTCGATCGAGCACGGCGTTTGGATCGATGACGAAGCTGCCGGGCTCATGCTGGAGCACGGCACCACGCTGGTGCCCACGCTGACGGCGCCGTTCCTCATCGCCAGCGGCGGTCTCGCAGCGGGAATTCCGGCCTACATGGTCGACAAGGCCCACCAGGTGCTCGCGGACCATGTCGCGAGTTACAAGTGCGTGCTCGCCGCGGGTGTGAAAGTCGCGATGGGGACGGACCAGGGCACGCCCCTGAGCCGGCCGGGCGAGAACGCGCAGGAAATCCTGCGAATGGCCGAACATGGTCTTTCACCGGCAGCCGCGATCCTGGCCGCCACCAGGTGGGCAGCCCGGCTCCTGCAGATTGAAGGAGAGTGCGGCGACCTTCGCCCAGGCCTCCGAGCTGACATCCTCGTCCTCAAGCAGGACCCGCTGGCCCGGCTCAGCGCGGTCGCCGAGGACGCAGCCATCGCAGCCGTTGTGAAGGGCGGCAACGTCGTGCGGCATACGGCCGGATAGCACACCAGGGGGAACGAATGAGCCAACTTCAGAAGAAGATTTCTCGAATTCAGCGACGTGAAACAGCATCGATCGGCTTCGGGCACGTCACTCGTGAGCAACCGAGGGCGATGTTACTCGCGGTGCTCGTG
Organism: Tepidiformaceae bacterium; assembly: GCA_035606745.1. GTDB lineage: Bacteria > Chloroflexota > Dehalococcoidia > Tepidiformales > Tepidiformaceae > DATNET01. The sequence goes on along the minus strand of DATNET010000129.1, from coordinate 3,031 downwards.
AAGGATGCGGCCGCCGCCAGGCAAGCGCTCGAAGCGGGCGCCGACGCGATCATCGTCCGGGCGGCGGACGCTGCGGCGGGCGTAAAAGCGATTCAACCGCTTGCCGCCGAGAAGGCGATTGCCGGCGTCTGGCTCGACCGCCTCGACAACGCCGGGGCGGAGGCGCTCAAGGGAGCTGGCTGTGACTTCGTCATAAGCCCGCTCGAAGGCACGGAGTCTGCCGCCGTGGACACCGACAAGATGGGCCAACTCGTTGTTGCTGCCGATGGCGTCGATGACACGACCCTCCGTTCTCTGGGCCCGCTGGGGCTCGACGGCCTGTTTGTCGAACGTCCGACCGGGGCAATGACGCTGGCGACGCAGCTCGGACTCGTCCGGCTCGCGTCTTTCGCCAGTGCGCAACTGATGGTGACGGCCGAAGCGAGTGCATCGGTCTCCGACCTCCGGGTCCTGCGCGACTCGGGAGCCGTGGCCGTCGCGGCGCCCGAAGGGACCACGCCGGCGCAGGTGAAAGCGCTCGTCGACCTGCTCAAGGCAGTCCCGGCCCCGCGTAAGGGCAACAAGGGCGGTGATGGCCGAGACATTGCGCTCGTGCCGTCACTGGCGAGCCATGGCCACGAAGAAGAGGATGACGATGACGACGACGATGACGAGTAGCTGCTGACATGCCGCAGGTAACCATCGAACGCCAGGGCGCCGTCGCTATCTGCACGCTAACGAACCCGCCGATGGGCTACATGGATAGCGCGACTGTGCCGGAGCTGGACGCTGCGACGCGCGAGCTGGAATCGGACGACGGCGTCCGTGCGGTCGTGATCACGGGAGGGCTGCGCGGGGTATTTGTGCGGCACTACTCCGTCATCGAACTTGAAGCCCTTTCCAGACAATTGAGGGGCGCCGGGCTGAAAGTGGACACCGAAAGCCGGGTGCCTGAACGGGACCTGGACCACGTTTTCGGCCGCATCGAAACGATGCCCAAGCCGGTCATCGCCGCGATCAACGGCATGGCCATGGGCGGCGGCTTCGAACTCGCGCTTGCCTGTGACATTCGCGTTGCCGAAAGCGGGCCGTATTTTCTCGGGCTCCCAGAGGTGAACGTCGGCATTTTGCCCGGAGCGGGCGGCACCCAGAAGCTGGCGCGCCTGGTCGGGACAGCAAGAGCACTTGAAATGACTCTTCGCGGCCGGACGGTAGGCCCCGAAGAGGCCCTGAGCCTCGGCATCGTGCAGGAGCTGGCGCCGGCCGGGGGCGCATTGGCGCGGTCGGTCGCAATCGCAGAGGAGATCGCTGCGAAACCGCCGGCCGCCGTCTCGCACATCAAACGGCTCGTCAGGGGCGCTCTCGCTGCCCCGTTGGGCGAAGGGCTTGCGCTCGAACGGACACTTTTCCTCGACGTACTGGTCTCCGACGACGCTCTGCGGCTCATGCAGCAGATGAACGAGGGCAGCAACGACATCCGAAACCCCTGACCTGGGCGCCGATGGGCTGCGCGACGCGCTCATGGCCTGGTACCGCGACCACGGCCGCCACTCGCTGCCGTGGCGGCTGACTCGCGACCCTTATGCCGTCCTCGTCTCCGAAATTATGCTTCAGCAGACGCAGGTCGACCGCGTCGTGCCGTACTACTTACGGTGGCTGGAGCGTTGGCCGACGGTGGAGGCGCTCGCGCGAGCGAACCCCGCCGAGCTGCTTCGCGAATGGGGCGGACTCGGGTACAACCGGCGGGCACTGAACCTGCATCGAATGGCGGTGACGGTGTGCGAATCCTCCGGTGCCCGGATTCCGGACGATGCCACGCTGCTCAGGGCTCTCCCGGGCGTGGGCCCATACACGGCCACTGCCGTCGCATCGTTCGCGTTCGGCAAGATGGTCGCCGTGGCCGACACCAACATCTCCCGCCTGGTGGCGCGGCTGCGGCTCGGCGTTCCAGGCCAGAAGCAGGCGGCGCCGCGCGAGCTCGCAGCATCCATTGCCGCGCTACTCCCGGCGTCCGGCGCCAGAGACCACAATCTGGCGCTCATGGACCTTGGCGCGATGGTCTGCACGGCGCGGCGGCCGCAATGCGACGCCTGTCCCCTCGCCCAAGCTTGTGCCTGGCGAATGGCGGGGTTCCCGGCAGCAGTGACGGCGGCTCCGCTTCCCCGCGAGCGCTTCGAACAGACGGCGCGCTTCGCCCGTGGCCGCATCGTCGACGCTCTGCGGATTCGACCGCAGCTCGAGGATGCGCAGCTGAGGAGTCTGCTGCCCGGACGCCATGCGGAACGCCTCGACGAGTACCTCGCGGGCCTCGAGCACGATGGCCTCATCGAACGGTCAGCGGACGCCCCCCGGGCATGGACGCTCCCGGGCGCCCATCGCGATCATGGCAGGAGCAGCATCGCGTCGCCGAAGCTGTAGAAGCGATAACGTTCGGCGACGGCCTGCCGATACGCTTCGCGGACGAACGCTGTGCCGGAAAACGCCGAGACGAGCATCAAAAGCGTCGACTTCGGCAGATGAAAGTTCGTTAGCAGCACGTCGACCACGTGGAACGAGTCGCCGGGAAGGATCTTGAGGCTGGTCCAGCCTTCATACGGCTCGATGCCGCCTCGTTCGCGGACGACATGCTCAAGCGTGCGCACAACCGTGGTGCCGACCGCAACGTTTCGCCCACCAGCCGCCTTCGTCGCCCTCATGGCCTCGGCGGCGGCCGGCGGCAGCGTTACGTGCTCGGCATGCAGCGGGTGGTCGCGCGGATCGGCCGTGGTCACCGGTTTGAACGTTCCCAGGCCTACTTCGAGGGTGATGGCGGTGCGGGACACGCCGCCGGCTTCCAGCCGCTCCAGTACCGACTCTGTGAAGTGGAGGCCCGCGGTAGGCGCAGCCGAGCTGCGCGCGGAACGGCTGTAAATGGTCTGGTAGCGCTCGGGATCGCCGTGATAGTCCTTGATATAGGGTGGCAACGGCACAGAGCCCACCGTCGCAGGATCAAAGGGCCGGTCGAATTCCAGATCGACGACCCCATCGGCCCGCCAAACTGCGTGAGCCGCGA
>DATNET010000101.1:0-3686 GCA_035606745.1 Tepidiformaceae bacterium | reverse complement strand
CCCTGCGGATTTATCTGCACCGCCGCGGCCGGCACCAATAGCGTGTCGCGAATCGTGGCTACCAGCAATTTGACGTTGACAAACTGGTTGGGAAACAACGCATAGTCATCATTCGAAAAGACCGCTTTCAACTTGATCGTTCCGGTAGTCTGATCGATCTGGCTATCGAATGTTTCCAGCGTACCTGTAGCCAGTTGGTTCTTGAGATTGCGGTCGAACGCATCCACGGGCAGCTTCTGCCCGTTCCTCATATCCTTGATCACCTGGGGCAGGTTGTCCTCGGGAATGCTGAAGTCCACCGCGATCGGCTGCAACTGGGTAATCACCGCAAGCCCCGTGGTATCGGCCGCGTGCACGATGTTGCCCTGGTCCACCAGGCGCAGCCCGATACGTCCGGTGATCGGCGCGGTGATCCGGGTATAGCCGAGCTGGACCTTGGCCGCCGCGATATTGGCCTGGTCGCTTTGCACCGCTCCCGCCGATTGACCTACCAGTGATTGCTGATTGTCGAAGTCCTGGGCCGCGATTATTCCCTGCTGAAACAAGGAACGATCGCGCTCCAGGGTGATTTTCGCATTGAGCAGCGTGGCCCGGTCCTTGGCCAACTGGCCCTCGGCTTGCGCCAGCACGGCCTGGTACGGATGCGGATCCACCTCGACCAACAGGTCGCCCTGATGCACCGTCTGCCCTTCCTTGAAGGCGACGTTCACGATCTGGCCGTCCACCCGCGTCTTTACCGTCACCGTGTTGAAGGCGGTCACGGTGCCAATCGCGCTCAGGTAGCGATTAAGGTCGCCGCGCTTCACCGCCGTCGCCGAAACCGGCATCCCGGGGCGGGCCGCGACCGAGGCTTGAGCGGAGGGACTACGCGCCCCGCCGAGCCGGGGCAGCAGAAAATATCCGAGGGCGACGACGACGAGAATCGAAAGAACGGAAAGCCACACCCACCGTCGCCTGGACAGTCCTTGCTGTCGCGGAAGGGACGTGGCTTTCGCACCTCCCCCGGGCGGAGCGCTTGAATCCATCATTTCCTTCGCTTTTAGCACCTGTTGGAGCTATACCTCGCATCATCGCGTGTGCTCCTCGGAACCACTTATTCCTTATAAGACGCCGGCGCATGGGCTCGGTTACGGTCCGGACTGCGGAGGAAAAACGCCCGCCCTTTTTAACCCGAATCGTCTCCCGCGAAATGGACATCTCGGCGATTTTGTGGAAGCATCCGCGAAGTATCCAGCATGCACCGCATCACGCGTCAGGTGAAGGCGACGCTCGCAGAATTCCGCACGTCTCGCGAATTTCCGCGCCGGAGGGACCGCCGATGGCAGTGACTATAATTTACGAAGATCGTCCAGTGACCGTCGATGGTGCGCAGGCCCAGGGCGACGATCTCTGGATGCCGCTCGGCGAGTTGCAGGCCGCGACCGGCTGGGAACTCAAACCGCAGGGCCTTTGTCGCGACGAGCGCTGCGTACTCATTGCGCCTGACCGGCGCGGCCAGTTTTTGCGCGCCGGCGACCTCGTGAACCTGGCCGCTCTGGCGCGCCAGCTCGGCCAGCCGGTGGTCCACGACGACTCGCGCGCGGTGTGGTTCTTTGGCGAGTCGGCGGACGCGCGGCGCGACGCACTCGCCTCGCTCAAGGCGCCCGATTTCACTTTGCCTGACCTCGACGGCAACCTGCATTCGCTTTCCGACTACAGAGGCAGAAAGGTTCTGCTGCTTTCATGGGCCAGTTGGTGAGGATGCCGCTTTGACCTGCCAGTCTGGCAGGCAGTTTACGACGAATTGAAAGACCGCAACTTCGTGATCGTCTCGGTGGCGTTCGATAGCGGCGGCACGGCCGCGGTGCGCGACTTCATCAAGCCGGCCGAGCCGGTGCGGATCGAGCCGCTGTTCCAGGAAATCATGGGATGGGACGCGGCGTTGTGCGATCGGGCGGCGGCTCCCACTTATCCCAATCTGATCGACGAGCGTCATGTGGTTGCCGAACTCTACAACATGACCAACGTCCCGATGGCGGTATGGATCGACGAGCTGGGGAATATCGTACGTCCTGCGGAAGCCGCCGGCAGCAGTGACGGGTTCCGCTCGATGGATCGTTCAACCTTCCAGATGAAGAAGGAGGCGACCGAGCGCGGCCGGGCTATCCGGAGAACTTACGTGGACGCCATCCGCGACTGGGTTGCCAAAGGCGCATCTAGCGAGTACGCGCTCTCGGCCGAGGAGGTGCGCAGGCGACTTAATGCTCCCGTGAACGTCGATCCGCTCGCCACGGCGAATTTCCGGCTCGGGCAGTATCTCCATCATCAGGGACATCCTGAGGATGCCAAGCGCTACTTTCAGGAGACCCGGCGTTTGTGCCCGGAGCGCTGGAATTATCTGCGCCAGACGATGCAGCTCGAGGAGGACGGAAGCGCTTCGGGGCCGGAATTTTTCCGCGCTATCGACGCGCTCGGGGACCGGCCTTTCTATGCGCCGGTCGATCTGAAGGGTCCTCGCGGTTGAGACGGATCGCCGAGCCGGGCGATCCCCAGAGTCGGGTTCAGAGGGATCAATTCGTCCGCGATGCGCGCGTCTGCGCCTCTGAAGCCCGCGCGTCCCAACGAGTCGTTGCAATATAGAGCGGATGGCTCGCCTCATCGGGCGAGGCAACGGTGAAAACCGAGGCGGCAGGAGTCAGCGCAACGCCTTTCGTTGCGGCAATCGCGAACTGCGCCACCGTCGAAGCATCGCGATTGACTACGTATAAATTATGGCCGCTCGGATCGGCCACCATACCGGTCGGATCGCCCAATCCTGTCGGGCACTCTCCCACGAGGTCCAATGTGTCCGACCTAACCGCCATCGAGGAGACCGTGTCGCCACCCTGGTTGGAAGTGTAGAGGAACACGTTCGGACCGACGGCTGCCGATGCGATACCGAAGGGCCCGGAGGTCGATATTCCGACATGATAGGTCTTGACCACGACGAGCCTGCCGTCCTCTGCCGGTCTGGCCACCACTACGAGACCCGAATAACGGTCGACTGTATAGACGAAGCGGCCTGAAGGATGAACGGCGACCAGCCCCGGCTGTCCAGGTTTATCGCCAAGGCTCGGCGTGCTCGCCACCAGTTTGAGCTTTCCGGAGGGCTCGACCGCGAAGGCGACTATCGTTCCGGCGCCGATGTCGGAGACGTAGACGAATTTGCCATTAGGCATGAACGCTATACCCAGTGGGTTTTGCAAACCGCCGCCGCGAAAGGGCGCCAGTGGTTTCAGCGCGCCGGTGGCGCCGTCGATCGTGTATTCACTGATCGATCCCGCGCTGGTCTTGCCATCGCTGCTCTTGCCGGAATTGGTTACATATAAGAGACCGCCATGCGGGCTTATCGCGACCTGTTGCGGACCGCTTGCAGGTCCGTCGTCCACCGAACCGTCGCCGATGATCGCAAGGTCGCCGGTGTCGCTCCTGATGCGGAATTGACGGACCCGGCCGTCGCCCTCGTTAGCCACATAGAGAAACCGGCTGGACGGATCGATAGCGATTCCGGTGGGCCCATTCACCGCCCCGGCTTTCGCCGACCGCAGAAAATTGAGACTGCCGTCCGTTTGCCGGCTGAACTCGGACACCGTGCCTTCGCCGTTATTGGTTATATAGACGTAGCCGGCGGGAGCCGCCGGGGTGGCCGAAGCCTTCTGCGGTTCCTG
>DATNET010000081.1:0-2262 GCA_035606745.1 Tepidiformaceae bacterium | reverse complement strand
TATCGACGGCACGCCTGTCCTCGACATCAAGCCCTACCTGCCCGAGTACGACGCCGTCCCGAACGCGACGATTCCCGGTTGGTAGGGGACGGTAGCCGCGAAGGACACGCAGAGCGCAGAGATCCATTTGGAGTTGAGTCGCTAACTCTCAAATCTTCGCGCGCTTTGCGTGCTTCGTGGTTAGCGTCCTGGATGGGGCTGGAGCGTTGGCCCGGGCAGCCTACGCCACGCTTGCGACCTCGCCCGCAAACTGGGCATTGTAGAGGTTGGCGTACGCGCCTTCCCGCGCCAGCAGTTCGAGGTGGTGACCCTGCTCGACGATGCGGCCGCCGTCCATGACGAGAATTGTATTGGCGTCGCGGATGGTGGAAAGGCGGTGAGCGATGACGAAGCTCGTCCGTTGCGACCGCAGCACGGCCATCGCGTGCTGGATGAGCACCTCGGTGCGCGTGTCGACCGAGCTTGTCGCCTCATCGAGGATCAGGATTGGGCGGTCTGCGAGGAACGCGCGGGCAATCGTGATCAGCTGGCGCTCACCCGCGCTCACGGAACTGCCGTCGTCATCGAGAATCGTATCGTAGCCCTCGGGCAGTGAGTGCACGAAGCGGTCGACATACGTCGCACGCGCCGCCTCCAGGATCTGCTCTTCGGTCGCCTCAAGATTGCCGTAGGCGATGTTTTCGCGGATCGTCCCGCCGAACAGCCACGTATCTTGCAAGACCATGCCGATTTTCGAGCGCAGCTCCCGGCGCGGCATCGATGCAATGTCCCGGCCGTCGATCAAGATCTTGCCCTCATCGAGTTCGTAGAAGCGCATGATGAGGTTCACGAGGGTCGTCTTGCCGGCGCCCGTCTGGCCGACGATGGCAATCGTGCGGCCGGGTTCCGCAACCAACGACAGGTCTGTGATCAGCGGCTTGTCGGGGTTGTACGAGAACGACACGTGCGAGAACTCGACTTTGCCGCGCGTCCCCACCGCCGACACGGCCGTCGAAACTTCGGCGGTCTGCTCTTCTTCGTCGAGCAGCTCGAACACGCGCTCTGCCGAGGCGATGCCCGACTGGAACAGGTTGACCATCGATGCCATCCACGACAATGGCTGCGTGAAGCTGCGCGAATATTGGAGGAACGCCTGGATGCCACCGATCGTCATGGCGCCAGCGGTGACCTGCACCCCACCGAGCACGGCGATGGCGACGAAGTTGAGGTTGCCCAGGAGCATCGTCGCCGGCTGGATCACCCCGGAAACGAACTGCGCCCCGAAGCTGGCTTCGTAGAGTTTGTCGTTCGTCTCACGAAAGACGCTCTCAACTTCGCGCTGGCGTCCGAACGCCTTGACGATGGCGTGGCCGGTGAAGGTCTCTTCGACCTGGCCGTTGAGTACGCCGGTGTGCATCCACTGAGCGATAAACCGTGTGCGCGAACGCTTGGCGATGGCCCGAATCATGAACATCGACACCGGGATGGTGACCAGCGCCACGAGCGCCAGGACCCAGGAGATCCAGATCATGATCGCAACGGTGCCGATCAGTGTGAGCGATTGGCTCAGGAGCTGGGAAAGCGTTTGCTGGAGGCTCTGGGCGATGTTGTCGATGTCGTTGGTGACGCGGCTGAGCAGGTCGCCGCGCTGTGTCCGGTCGACATAGCTCAGGGGCAGGCGATTGAGCTTGTCTTCGACGTCGGCGCGTAGCCGGTACATCGTCCGCTGTACCACGCCGGCGAGGATGTACGCCATCCCGTACTGCATGACCCATGCACCGCTGAGCAGCAACGCGGCCAGGCCGAGAATGCGGCCCAGGTGGTCGAAGTTGATCGCGCTCCGCCTGAACAGCGCATTCACGATGACATCGGTGGCGTTCCCGAGGATCGTCGGCAGCGAAACGCTCATCGAGACCGCGGCGATCGTCATCAGGATCGCCAGGGCGACGAGCCAGCCCTCAACGCGCAGCCGCTGGAAAAGGCGTCGCGTGGTCGCGCCGAAGTCCTTCGGCTTTTCTGTGGGCATGCCGAAGGAGCCCATGCGCATGCCGGGCGGGCCGCTTGGTGGCGGCGGCTTGAACCCGGCCGGAGTGGGAGACGTCATGCTGCCGCCCCTTCGCCAATTTGCGATTCCACGATCTCGGCGTAGGTCGGGCACGTCGCGAGCAGCTGTTCATGGGTGCCCAACCCGACCGTCTCGCCGTCTTCGAGTACGAGGATCTGGTGGGCGTGCATGATCGTTGAGAACCGCTGCGCCACGATCACCACCGCCGCGTCCCGCGT
>DATNET010000045.1:0-5537 GCA_035606745.1 Tepidiformaceae bacterium | reverse complement strand
AGCGGTACGGCGCGAAGTGACGTACAGGGACGAGCCACCGTACTGGTCTGCACGGCGGATGACGCGGCGGCGCGCGCTTTCCGGGGCGGCTGTGGGCTCGGGCATCCTCGGGCTTGGCGCGGCGGGGATCACCGGGGCTGCGTGCCGGGCTCCGGACTCGCCCGTGGCGGTGGTGCCTGCTGCCACGCCCATGCCGTCGCCCACGCCGGGGCGGGCCCAGGCGGGGGGCGTCATGCGAGCGTTGGGCGGGCCGTTCGGCGCCATACCGGACCCGCACAAGACGCGGCTGAGCGCCGAAGCGTCCATCTGGCAGTGGGTCGCGAACTTCCTCGTGCGCTTCGATAGCAAGGCTCCGTACCTGCCTCAGCCCGACCTTGCGGCGGCGCTGCCGGAGATCCCCGACGACGGCACAACGTTCCTATTCAAGCTTCGGCCAGAAGCGAGGTGGCAGAACCTGCCGCCCGTGAACGGCCGCGGCGTGACCGCAGAAGACGTGAAAGCGACGTTCGAACGTATACGGGCGCCGGGCACGAAGTCGCCCCGGGCGGGGAACTACGCCAACGTCGAGAGCATCACGGTGGTCGACAATCTCACGGTGCAGTTCAAGCTCAAGGCACCTCAGGCGGACCTGCTCAACGTGATCGCCGACCAGTACGACGTGGTTATCCCCAAGGAGATTGCGGCGAAGGGCGATGCCGCGATCACAACGCTCGCGGATGTCATCGGCAGCGGGCCGTATCAGTTGACGGCGTACGAGCCGGGAGAGCGTGCTCAGCTCAAGCGGCGTGCCGATGGCTACTGGCGAGCATCGGCAGCGTGGCTGGACGAGTGGGACCTCCTCGATGTCGAAGACCCGGGGGTCGCGGCGAACATGCTGCTGGCCGGCACGGCTGAGGTGGCAGACTGCCCGCCGGCGCTGGCACACATCTTCGATGGCAACGCCGCCTTCCAGGTGTTGCGGACGCCCTCGGCCGCGCGCGAATGCCTGCTCATTAACCACACCGTGCCGAAGTGGAACGACCCACGCGTCCGGCTGGGGGCGTGGCGAGCAATCGACCGCAAGCAGCTCTACGCGGCAGCTTTTCAAGGGGAAGGCAGGCCCGCCGGACCGATGTCGCCCGCGGCGCCGGCGTGGGCACTGAGCGATACGGAGCTAAGCGGGCTGCCCGGCTTCGGTGATCGCGCCTCCGAACTCAAAGAAGCGAAGCTGTTGTTGTCGGCCGCCGGCCTCCAGGACGGGTTCGATGCAGCGCTGCTGACCGTTTCGGCGATGGCGCTGGATGCCGTCGCCGTCGCGGTTGTGAAAAACCTCGCGGAGGTCGGCATTCGGGCGGCGGTGGAGAACGTGGGCGAGGACTTGAACGTGCTGACAGAACGGGCGCGAGCCGGGAATTTCACCTTGATGACGACGCTGCTGCTCGCCGGGATCTATCCCGATGCGCAGCTCTACGTCTACCACCGCACGGGAGCGGCGGCGAACTTCGGGCGCTACAGCAATCCCCCGCTGGATGCGAAGCTGGACCAGCAGCGCGTGCTCTACGACGTTCTGGCGCGCACGGCGCTGGTCAAGGAGATCCAGCGGGACATCATTAATGCGCCGGGGCCGGTGTGGCTTGGGTCGCGGACGCAGCTGCAGGCGGTCAGCAGGCGCGTGCACGGCATCGTCGGAACGCCGTTCGTCTCGGGGTACGACGACGCAGAGAACGATTGGCTGGGATAACGATGCGCGACAGCCAACGAAAAGAGATGGAATTCGCGCGCCGGTTGCGCTCCGGCGAATTCGCCGTTGCACTGGAAATTACGCCGCCACAGCGGTCGCTGCCGGGCGTGTTGTCGCAGCGTGCACGGTTACTAGGCGACCATGCGCACGCCATCAACGTGATCTCGCGGCCGGACCGGCAGCCGAGCCTCGAAGCGTCGTGTGCGCTGCTGGAGAGCGGCATCGAGCCGGTGTGGCACCTCGTGACGCGGGGGCGTTCGCGCGGCGACGTGGCCGCCGACATCGTCGCGGCAGGTGCGGGCGGCGTACGACAGGTGTTGTGCATCCGGGGCGACCATGGGGGAGGCGACGATGCCGGGATCGACAGCCCAACGCTGCGCGAGACGGTGGCGATGGTTGCCGAAGGTATGCGGGGCGCGCTCATCGGTGCGACGTTCAACCAGTACGCCGCGGACGGCGCGGCGGCACTGAGGAATCTGATGCCGAAGCTCCGGGCGGGGGCGGAGTACGCCCAGACGCAGCCGGTATTCGAGCTTTCCCACCTGCTGGAACGCGTTGAGGCGGTGCACGAAAAAGCGCCCGAGACCAAGATCGTCGCGATGGCGATGCCGTTGCTCTCGCTTCAAGCGGCTGAACGCATCGAAAAGCGCGTCGGGGTGACGATGCCAGCGCGTGTGCTGGAGCGGATCGCGGCGGGGGAGGAAGCGGCGTGGGAGCTGTTCGAGGAGAACCTCGCGGGCCTTGCAGCAAGCAGCGCCATCGCGGGCGTCGCGATTATGACGTTCGAGATGTCGCCACCAGCAGAGATGGGCGCGCGGATTCGTGCCTGCCTTGACCGGGTCGCGGGGCTCGGGCGGTCCAGCGCATGAGGCTGACGGTGGCGACCTACAACATCCGTAACATCTCGGACCGCTACCCCGAGCGAAAGCCGCTGTTGGGCGCGGCGTTCGCGAGCTTCGATGCCGATATCGCGGGGCTGCAGGAGGTGGTGTTTAGCCCACCCCGGCAGGACGACTTCCTGGCGCAGCAGCTGCCGCGGCGCGGCTACCGGGCGTTCAGTGTGGAGTCCCGGCCAAAAGGTGGGAATGCCATCCTCTGTGCGGTGGGTGAAGTGCAGGCCCACGAAACGCTCGACCTCGGCGAGCGGAGGGCGGTGCAGCGCGTCCTGGTCGTGTTGCCGGCCCAGACGACGTTGTGGTTCGTGAACACCCACCTGCACGACCCCGCGGCTGAGGGTCACGTGCGGGAACGGCAGGCGGAAGCGATCGTGGAGTGGATGGCCGAAGCGCCGGCCGCCGATGCGACGATCATCACGGGCGATTTCAACTGCACACCGCTGGGCGAGGCGTACGCGGTGATGGCGGGGGCGGGCTTTCGTTCGGCGTATCTCGAAGCGAACGGCGTGGAACCGGTGGTGACATGGCCATCCGGGATCCAGGCGGTGACGATGGACACCGATGGCGTGCCGAGTTGCTTTGATTACATCTGGTTGCGCGGAAGTGTGCGGGCGATCTCCGCGCGCGTGGCAGCCGACACGCCACCGCCAGATGACCCGACGATCTATCCGAGCGACCACTTCGGCGTCGTAACGGAAGTGGACGTGTCGCGGGGGGTCGTGACTCGGGAGCGGCGTTAGTGCGGGCGGAGGCGGGCTCACCTATCATCGGAAGATGGTTATGCCTGAGGGATCTGAGGCCGCCGCTGCCACCGACGAGATCGCGGAACAGCTGACGGGGCGCCGGCCGGACCGCTATGCCGAGGTACTTGACGCCATGGCGCCGCACCGCCGCAGCCACGGGTGCGCGCTGGTTTCGCCCACGGCAGCGCAGGCGCGAGAGCTCGCGGTGGTGGTGCGGGCCACGAGAGCGACGTACGTGCTCGAACTGGGCGCGGGGCTCGGCTACGCGGCGCTGCACATGGTGAGCGCGTTTGGCTACACAGGCCGGCTCGATGCCGTCGAGGGGGACCCGGTGCACGCCACGCTGATGGAGGAGCACGTCCGGCGGTACGCGCTGGAAGAGCGCATCCGGGTGCAGCGCGCGGCCGCGAACGAGGTCGTCAGCGCGTTGAGCGGCCCGTACGACCTACTCGTCATCCATCCCGGTTCGGGCGATGTCACGCTTATCTACGAGGACCTGCTGCGGCTGTTGCGCACCAACGGTTCGCTCGTGGCGTTGGCGGGCAGCGATGCGCCAGCCAGCCGCACGGAGGGCCTGCCCAGCTTCGCGGAGCGGCTGGCCGATGACGACCGCATCCTGCCCTCGTTCGGGCCCGGCGAGCGCGTGTTCGCGACGCGCATTCGCTGAGCTATGAGCGCGCTTCCTGCCCGAGGATCTTGGCGATCACTTCGGGGTCGACGTTTCCGCCCGAGAGGATGACGCCGATGCGCCTGCCGCGGAGGTCTCCGAGCCTTTCGGGGTGAGCGAACAGCAGTGCGGCCGGCACGGCGCCGGTGGGTTCGACAAGCAGCTTGAGCCTCAGCAGGAGGACGCGCATCGCTGCTTTGACCTCGTCATCGGTCACTGTCTGGACGCTTTCGAGAAGTGCCTGGCCGATGGGAAAGGTGAGCTGTCCGGGCTGCTGCGTGCGGATGCCGTCGGCGATGGTTGACGGTGGCGGGATGCGGACCGCGTGCCCGGCGGCCAGGCTCTGGACCCAGTCGTCGGCGCCCTCGGTTTCGACGCCGATGACGCGGACTGACGGGTACAGCGCCTTCGCGGCGGTGGCGCAGCCCGACATGAGCCCGCCGCCGCCGAGCGGCAGGAGCAACAGGTCAAGTTCACCCGTTTCTTCGAGCAGTTCGAGGGCGGCCGTGCCCTGGCCGGCCATCACGTGTGGATGGTCGTAGGGCGGGATGAGCGTGAGGCCGCGTTCCCCGGCCAACTGGCTGGCGAGCGCGTCGCGGTCTTGCGAGAGGCGGTCGAAGGTGAGTACTTCAGCGCCGTAGCCGCGGGTGGCGGCGAGCTTGGATGCGGGCGCGTCCGTTGGCATGAGGATGATGGCGTGGATGCCCAGGTCGCGAGCGGCCAGTGCCACGCCCTGGGCATGGTTGCCAGAGGAAACGGCGACCACGCCCTTCGCTCGCTGCGCAGCAGAAAGCTGGACGAGGCTGTTGTACGCGCCACGGAACTTGAACGCCCCGCCACGCTGCAGGTTTTCGCACTTGAAGAACACGTGCGCACCCTCGCCGGCAAGCGCATCGACTGTGCGAGAGGTGATAATGGGCGTGCGGTTAGCGACTCCGCTCAAGCGCCGGGCGGCAGCCTCCACATCGGCGAAGGTGATGGCGAACGGAGCCGTGGGCGGGACCGGAATTTCGGACATAGAGGCGCGTCCAGGCGGTCAGGTGGGCGGTCGGGTGTCTGCGCATTCTGTCACAGGTATCGGAGGTGGGGGCGGGGCAGGGCCGGGGGAGGCGGTTTGGCTGGCGCGTGCCGCTACACCTAACGGGGTGCGGCGTACAATAAATTTGATGGATGGTTTTACAGTCACCGATGTCCCGCCTCTGCGGTCGCCCATTGTCGTTATGGCGTTTACGGGATGGAGCGATACGGGAACGGTTACCACCGACGCCGCGCGCCAGCTCGTGGAGGCGTACGGCGGCGAACAATTTCTGACCGTCGATGCGCAGGACTATTTCGTGTTCACGGAAACGCGGCCGACGGTCCACGTCGATGCGAGCGGCATGCGCGAACTGAACTGGCCGTCGAACGAGGCGTTCTGGGCGCGAGTGCCGGGGAGCGCGCACGATTTGCTCGTCGTTATCGGGGAGGAGCCGAGCCTGCGGTGGCGGACGTTCTCGGACCGCCTTTCGGAT
>DATNET010000041.1:0-2948 GCA_035606745.1 Tepidiformaceae bacterium | reverse complement strand
TTGCAGACGCGGTTGAATTCGGCGATCACCACGAGATGATCGGCATCCAGCCAGGTGACGGGCTGCAGCGCCTGCTTGTCGAACGTGAACAGAGCCGTGGGCGCGCCGCCTGTGGGCCGGAATATCGCCAGCATTGCTGGCACAGCGACGGGCTTCGCGGGGTCCGCCGGTGGTGGCGGGTAAACGACGGCCACGAGGCCTACCGGGGAAGCTGTGGGCACATCGGCCAACCAGCCGGCCGGAAGCGCTAATGCCGGGATAGCGGCCGGAGTGCCATCGGCGTTCAGGAGTGCGTGTGTTTTCGGGTCTCGCCACACCGGGCCACTACCGAGCATCTCTGGCCCGGCGTCTGTCACAGGCGGCGTAACGGCAACCCCCGACGGTTCGAGCGAGTAGACCGGCGCCGCACTATCGAAGTTGCTCGCCAGGGCCTGACCGTCGATGACCGCCGGCACGGCCCACCGGCCGCTACGGCTGGCCAGCTTGATCCATGTCAGCACGCCATCCTTCGAGCTGACGAACGTCGTCGAAACGTCCGGCCCCGGAGGGCCTTCGTCACCACAGTCGTCGCCGTGGCAGACGGCCCCGAAAAGCGTGCCGTCCGGCGATTCAATGACGCTCACCAGCAGCCCGTTTGCCGCCGCGGCGAGTCCCGGCAGCAGGTCACGGGTCTCCACTGAGCCCGTTGCCAAACGGCTGTACCGTTCGAAGCCAAAAAACCCCGGCCCCCCGTGGTGAAACCCCACCCAGCCAACGGTCAGCGCAAGGTCAGGCGGGAACTCGGCATCGTCCACCTCTTGCAGTTCGTGAAACTGCAGGGCCAGATCCGTGGGCAACGCGGAAGTTGGAGTCGCAGTGGCGCCTGTAGTCGTCGTCGCGCTCGCCGATGCGGTTGCCGCCTGGCGTGTCGGCGAGCTCGTAGCCCCCGGGGGCGCAACGGTCCCGGCGGCCGGCTTCGAACTCCCGCCGCAGGCCCCGAGCCCCCCTGCAGCCAGGCACGCCATCACGATCCCAAGAACGGCAAATGTCGATTTCCGCATCTCCATCACCCTACCAGACGCCGGGCCATGCCGAATTGTTCCCAAGAGCCAGAATCGCCAGCAAGGCGGCCCGGGCGCGCCCATCCGCTACAATGCGGCCACACCCAACCACAGGAGCTCTGCATGAACCTTTCAGGCCGCGTCGCACTCGTTACGGGCGGTGGCCGAGGCATCGGCCGCGCAATCTCCCTCGGCCTCGCCGAAGATGGCGCCTGCATCGCCGTCAACTACCGGCGCGACGCCGACGCCGCCAGGGAGACAATTGCCGCCATCGAAGCAGCCGGCGGCAAGGCGAACGGCTACGCCGCCTCCATCGATAGCTGGGACGACGACCAGGCCATGGTCGAACAGGTGCTCAAAGACTTCGGACACATCGACATCCTCGTCAACAACGCCGGCATCGCCAGCCGCGGCCATTCCGTTTTCGATACCGACCCCGCCGAGATGGAGCGCGTCGTCCGCACACACGCCTTTGGCCCGCACTACCTCTCGAAGCTCGTCCTCGCCTCCATGCGCCAGCAGCCCCGCGGCGACATCGTGATGATTTCGAGCGTCGCGACTAACAGCATGGCGGGCAACGGTGGCCCCTACAACATGGGCAAAGCGGCCATGGAAGCGCTCGCGATGACGCTCTACAAAGAGGAGCGAAAGCACAACATCCACGTCAACATCGTCGCTCCCGGCCTTGTCGAGACTCAGATGGGCGCACGGCTCGCCAAAGCCACCATGGGCGCCGAAAACCTCCGCGACCTCGATGCCCGCATGCCCTTCGGCCACGTCTGTCAGCCCGAAGAAGTCGCCGACGCCGTCCGCTTCCTCGTCTCCGATCGCGCCGCCTACCTCACCGGCCAGCGCATCACCGTCGACGGCGGCGGCAACATCTGGAGCTGACCATCTTCGATTTTCGATTTTCGATTTTGGAATTTGGAGGAGGACGCAATGTCGCCGACGCAACCGCAGCGTTGTCCGGGCACCTACCATTCCGAACCGCGACCGTGAGGGAACGCGCGGGAGCCGGCACACCACTTTTGGGCCCAGGCTCGCATCATCACGCCGTCCGCCGGGGAGGGTCATCAGCTCGCGCGCGCTTCCTTACGGTCGCGGTACGGACTGAACTGTCCAGCCGGGGGACTGGCTCGCCGCAGGCTCAAAATGCCTGACCGTCGGAGCGTTCCCGCTGGTGCTTTGCGCGACATGCACGAAGTCGGCTCCGACCTCTACTATCTCTCTCTGGTCACGTCCCACGGCGGCAACATCAGCGTGCGCGATGGCCACGACATGTGGATTACCGGCACCGGCACGATGCTCGGCCGCCTTGCCGAGCGCCACATCAGCCTCGTCGCCGCCGACGGACGCTTCGAAGGGCCGCCGCCTTCCAGCGACACCGTCCTCCACTCGACCATCTATGCGCTTACCGCGGCCAACGCCATCGTCCACGCCCATCCGCGCCACGCCATCGCGCTCTCGTTCGACACCGGCCTGTTCGTCCCCGGGGACCTCGAAGGTCAGCTCCACCTCGGCGATGTGCCCGTGATCGAAGCCGGACCCCGGCAAACGGAACAGCTCGCCACCGCCCTTGCGGCCCGCGTCGTCGTCCTCCTCCGCGGCCACGGCGCCTACGCCCGCGGCCAGACGCTCTGGGAAGCGCTGCATTGGATAACCGCGCTCGAAGAGAGCGCCCACATCGCCTGGCTCCGAAAGGCGATCGAGCCTTAGACAGGCGTGGCCGCGAGTTCGCCGAGGCTGTCGGCAACCCGCCGAGCAGCCGCGAATCCACCCTCGATGAGTTCGCGCATGACCTCTTCCACGGGCTTGATGTCCGTGATCAAGGCAGAGACCTGGCCCATCTGAGTCTGCCGCTTTTCGCCCAGCACTTCCATCGCAAACTCTGGCTTGGAGACTCGTGGC
>DATNET010000322.1:0-2155 GCA_035606745.1 Tepidiformaceae bacterium | reverse complement strand
TACGCCTCAAGACCGGCCTGGCTGAGATGCTCAAGGGCGGTGTCATCATGGATGTAATGAACCTGGAGCAGGCCCGCATCGCCGAGCAGGCCGGAGCCGTCGCCGTGATGGCCCTGGAGCGCGTTCCTGCCACGATCCGCGCCGAGGGTGGTGTGGCCCGCATGGCCCGGCCCAGCCTCATCAAAGAAATCATCAACGCCGTCTCCATCCCCGTGATGGCCAAGGCTCGCATCGGCCACTTCGCCGAGGCGCAGATTCTCCAGCAACTAGGCGTAGATTTCATCGACGAAAGCGAAGTCCTCACGCCCGCCGACGAGGCCCACCATATCGACAAGCACGCCTTCAAGACCCCCTTCGTCTGCGGCGCGCGCAACTTGGGCGAAGCCCTCCGCCGCATTGCCGAAGGCGCGGCCATGATCCGCACCAAGGGCGAAGCCGGCACCGGAGACGTGGTCCACGCCGTCAAGCACATGCGCCAGATTGTGCAGGAAATGCGCGCCCTTACCGTTCTCAGCGATCAGGAACTCTACGTCGCCGCCAAGCAGCATCAGGCACCGTATGAACTCGTCCGCATGGTCGCCAAGGCCGGCAAGCTGCCTGTCCCCAACTTCTCCGCCGGCGGCATCGCCACCCCCGCCGACGCCGCCCTCATGATGCAGCTAGGCGCCGAGTCCGTCTTCGTAGGCTCCGGAATCTTCATGAAGGAGCGCGCTACCCCGCTCGACGTAGCCCTCTGGACCAGCGACGAAGCCGAAGTCGGCCTCTGCCACGCGGACGAAGTCGGCAAGCCCCGCAACCCCGAAGACCGCGCCGAAGCCGAATCCCGAGCCAAAGCCATCGTCATCGCCACCACGCACTTCAACGATCCAAAGATCCTCGCCGACGCCGCCGAACAGGTCACCGGCTCCATGAAGGGCCTCGCCGTCTCCGCGATTGAAGAAAAGGAACTTCTGCAAACCCGAGGTTGGTAACGCTGGCCGTGAAGTCCGAGAAAATCGACGAAGGTCACGAGGAGCGAGCGCATCACGCGAAGCCGTTGCCTGGACGGCCAGTTCTGGGCGTCCTCGCCCTCCAGGGCGACTTTGACGCCCATGTTGCCGCCTTACGCGAAGCCGGAGCAGATCCCATCCTCATCCGCCGTCCCGAGCAGCTAGCTGAAATCGACGGCCTCATCATCCCCGGCGGAGAATCCACCACCTTCCTCAAGTTCCTCGAGCGCGATGGCTTTCTCGCCTCGCTTCAGCAATTTGTGCAAACCAAACCCACGTTCGGAACCTGCGCCGGCTGCATCCTCCTCGCCAAAGAAGTCCTCCACCCATCGCAACCCAGCCTCGGCGTCCTCGACGCCACCGTCGAGCGCAACGCCTACGGACGCCAGATCGACAGCACCATCGAAACCGCCCCCACCCAACTCCCCGGCGGCCCGCTCGAAATGGTCTACATCCGCGCGCCGCGCATCGTAAAGACCGGCCCCGGTGTCAAAGTCCTCGCCCAGCGTGACGGCTTCCCCGTCCTGATCGAGCAGGATAACCTCCTCGCCGCAACCTTCCACCCCGAGCTATCCGCCGACCGCCGCGTCCACCAGCATTTCGTCGAACTGGTGCGAGCCCACGCCGCCAGCAGGTCCTGAAATGCTTTCCGCCCTCATCCTGCTGCAAACCGCGCCACACGTTGCGTGGATGCCGCCGGACGGCGCGCTCGGCGGCCTTATCGTCGACCGGCTCATGTTCTGGAACCTCATCGCCATTGTCGTCGCCGCTGTCATTGCGCATCTCTGGCTCGTCTTCGCCGTCCTGCGCCGCCGCGCCTCGTCGCGCCGCTTCCCTACTCTCATCCGCTGGAGCCTCATCGGCGTCTTCTGCGTCATGTATGCCTGGATGGCAATCACCGCGCAAAATCTCTGGGCCGCCAACCGCTTTACCGGCCCCTCGCTCACCGCCATGCACGTGGAAGGCGTCGGCGAACAGTTCCAGTGGTACTTCCGCTATCCCGGCCCGGACGCCACCTTCGGGACCGTGCGCCCGCAGCTCATCGATGCCGCCGCCGGCAACCCGCTCGGCCTCGAGCCGCGCGACGCCAACGGCAACGACGACATCGTGTCCAGCATCCTCGTCCTTCCCGCCGGTCGCGAAGTCGATCTCCAACTCCGCTCCCT
>DATNET010000016.1:0-4527 GCA_035606745.1 Tepidiformaceae bacterium | reverse complement strand
CACCCCGGAGGACATCGTATGAGCAGCCGGAACTCGTCTCCGGCTCGGGCCTCGGGCCTCGGGCCTCGGAACTCGGAACGCACCCCCCACTCGGGCCTCGGGCCTCGGAACTCGGTACTCGTCCGCCTCCTCCTCGCCCTCACCGTCATGCTCCTGTGCGCCACCGATGCCTTCGTCCTCTCCGCCCGCGTGGCCCGCGCCGATTCCGGCGGCGAAGCCGGGCTTGTCATCGAACACGGCGAAGGCTCCATCGATACCTACTGCGTTGGCTTCACCGGTGATTCCATCACCGGCGACCAACTCCTTTCCCGCGCCGGGATCGGCGTCGTGCAGTTCAACGGCGCCGTGTGTGCGGTCGGCAACCAGGAAGGCTGTTTCCAACCGCACGACTTCGCCTCCTGTTACTGCGATAGCTTCCCGCCCAAGAACACGTACTGGTCGTTCTTCACTGCCAGCCCGGGCCAGCCATGGGTCTATTCCGCTGCCGGCTTCACCGCTGCGAAGGCCAGGGACGGCGACCTGCAGGCGTGGCGCTGGGGAGTTGGTGGGCCCAACAGCGCTCCTCCTCCTCCCCAAATCGCTTTCGATCAGGTCTGCACCGACCGCGCTGTCCAGCCCGCCACGCCAACGGTCGCGCCGCCGACAGCCGCTCCCCCGCCCGCGACCCAGCCGCCCGCGGCCACATCGGCCAGCGCACCCACCCCTGTCCCGCCCACCGTGGCCGCCCCGCAGGCCAGCGAACAAGCCTCTCCCGTGGCGACCATTTCCTCGACGCTCACAGCGCCCACGACGGCGTCGAAACCGTCAGCCAGCGGCCATCCGGCCATCATCAACCATGGCACCGCGACGGCCGTGCCCCAGGCGCCCGCCACCGGCACCACGTCGAGCGGCGGTTCCGGCCTCGCCGGCCTTGTGGCGTTCATCGCCATCGCCGCCGTCCTCGCCGCGCTGATGCTCTTCGCCGTGCTCTGGAGGCGCCGCCGTGGCATTTGACCAACCGTTCGCGCATCCCACGCACCTTCGTCTACCTCGACTGAGCACCCTCACCTTCATTGCCCTGAATGTGCTTGGATTGGTGGCATACCTGGCGCCATTCGTATCGAGCGGCGACAGCCGCGTTGACCCCGGGTGGTTCGAACACAACACCGACGCCCCGCTCCTCTTCGCGGCCGTCGCCTCGCTCTGTATGGTCCTGATAGTCGCCGAGCTCACAAGCGGCGGCCTGAATAGCAAATCGCTCGCCGCACTCGGCGTCCTCGCTGCCCTCGCCGCCGTGCTCCGTACGATAACGTTGCCCGCCGGCGCGAACCTCTACTTCTTCCTCGTCATCCTCGGCGCATACGCCTTCGGGCCGCGCCTCGGCTTCCTGCTGGGCGCACTTTCGTTCTTTCTCAGCGCCGTCGTGACCGGCGGGATCGGCCCCTGGCTGCCGTTCCAGATGTTCGCCAGTGCATGGATGGGCCTAACTGCCGCGCTGATGCGGCCCGTAGTCGGGCGTGCGGGCCTCACCGGCCGCTCGGAGGTCGCCGCCGTCGTCCTTTTTGGCGCGCTATGGGGCCTGCTCTACGGCGCCATCACCAACCTCTGGGCATGGCCGTTCTGGGTCGGCGGCCCCGATGTGACCTACCAGCCCGGCATCGGCATCCCCGAAACCCTCCGCCGCTACTGGAACTACTACCTGCTCACGAGCTTCGGCTGGGACCTCCTGCGAAGTGTCTGCAATGCCCTCGTCCTTGCCATCCTTGGTGGCCCGCTGCTCCGCGCCCTGCTCCGATTCCAGCAACGCTTCACCTTCGACATCGGCCCGCGTGACCCCTGACATCGCTCCAACCTGCTGAAACGAACCCGCAACTCGCGGCCGCCACCGCCGCGCCTTCCGTTGACCCCGCCCCGCCTCTCCCGCACGCTGGAGCCCATCCGCTTCTTCCGAGGACACCGTGAGCCAGCCCGGCCCCGCTAGCCCCGCCAACCCCTCGGCAAAACACGACCCCATGGCCGCGCTCCGGCAACCGAGCTTCCAGCTCTATTCAGTCAGCCGCGTCTTCTTCGCGATCGCTTCTACCCTGCTCACGGCGGCGATTGCATGGCAGGTGTACGCGTCCTCAGGCTCGGCCCTGGACCTCGGCCTCCTTGGCCTCGCCCGCTTTCTGCCGTCGCTCGGCCTCGGCCTCGTGGGTGGTGCACTGGCCGACCGTTACGAGCGCAAGCGCATCGCCATCGCCGGGCAGGCCGCCGTGCTCGGGTGCGCCATCGTGCTCTTCGCATTCACCTCCCGCGGGGATCCCAACGAGCCGCTCATCTACGCCATGGTCTTGCTCGTCGCCGTCGCCAGCGCGTTCGAATGGCCCGCCCGCCAGGCCCTCCTCGTCTCGGTCGTCACGCCGGAGACGTTCCAGAACGCCATCACCGTGAGTTCGACGGTCCAACAACTGGGGTTCGTCACCGGCCCGGCCCTCGCTGGAGGTTTGATCGCGATCTCCGGTGTCGGCCTCGCCTATTTCGTCCTCTGCATCCTCGTCACCGGTTCCATGCTCAGCCTTCTCGCCCTTCACCCCCGGCCCATGGATGGCCCCAGGCGGGCGGTCAGCGTCGCAGCCATCAAGGAAGGCGTCGCTTTCGTCTTTCACCGGCAGGTCTTGCTCGGCGCCATGACCCTGGACCTCTTTGCCGTGGTCTTCGGCGGCGCCACCGCACTCCTCCCGATTTATGCGAAGGACATCCTTCACGCCGGCCCGGTGGGCTACGGCCTCCTCTCCGGCTCGCTCGATTTCGGCGCCCTCCTCATGTCCGTCGCGCTCGTCGCCCTGCCGCCGGTGCAGCGGCCCGGCCGCGCCCTCATTGGCGCCGTCCTTGGCTTCGGCCTCGGCACGGTCGTGTTCGGCCTCTCGCGGAATTTTGCCCTCTCGCTGATTGCCTACATGCTCATCGGCATCGCCGACCAGGTCAGCGTGGTCATGCGCTCGACCACCGTGCAGCTCGCCACGCCGGACGAACTGCGCGGCCGCGTGAGTTCCGTCAATTCGCTCTTCGTGGGTGCGTCGAACCAGGTCGGCCAAATGGAATCCGGCTTCGTGGCCGCCGCGACATCCGCCACCTTTGCAGTCGTGAGCGGTGGCATCGCCGCGCTCGGCGTCGTCGGCATTGTCACCGCTGCCATGCCCGAGTTGCGCCGCTACCACACGAGCAGTGCGATCGCCTTCTCAACCGTCCCCACAACAGCCGAACTCATCCTCGAAGCAGTCGAAGAGGAAGAGTCATCCGCCGCGGCCGGCGGCTAAGAACACCGCACCAGCCGGCCGCGCGCCTCTTGACCTTCCCGCAAACGCCGCTACTGTTCCGATGTGCACCTCCTTCTCCTCGGCAACAGCAACGAAAGCGTCGAGTGGTTCGACGGCGGCGAGACGAGCGAAGCCATCCTCCGCCGGCGGCTCGCCGAAGAGTTCCATACTTCGGCCGAAGTGACCGCTAAATCCGTTTGGCCGGATGCGAAATTCCCGGCAACGCTACAAAAGTGGCTCGCTCGCTACGAACCGGACGTTGTCTACCTGAACGTGGTCTCGTTCTGGTTCCAATATGAATCGGTGCCGTTGCGCATGGAGCGCCTGTTCGGCCGTTTCGGCAAGAAGGTGAGCGATGCCGGTTTCAGCATCGCCTCGAATCGGGCCCTGGCCCACAACCGCCCATTCCGGGCATTTCGCGCCATGGCACAGCGCACCATCGGTGGTGATAACCACTTCACGCCCCATGAAGTCGTCGAATGCATGTCCGAATGCATCCGCCTCGTACTACGCCGCGAGGGCACCGTGCTTGTCGTGAGCGGCCCCGGCAGCCGCAACGACCACTCGGTGACGCCATGGAAACGGCGACGCAACGAACGCCGCCGGCAAGAAGTGCACGGCGCCCTGAAATCCCTGTGCGAGCAATTGCACGTCCAGTACGAAGGCGCCGAACAGCCGAAGTGGAGGGACGCGGGCGAACGCCAGGGCCACCGGGTGGGCGATGGGCTGCACTTGAACGCCGCCGGCCACGCACGCCGCGGCGACGAGATGTTCGAATCTGTCCGTACAGCCTGGGCCACTGAGCAGGAGCGCTACGCGTCAGAGGCGCGGTAGTAACGAACGAGGTCAATGCCGTTCATCTGGCCTCGTCGAAAGGCCGGAGCCGCCGACAATCCTTACAATGGACGCTTCCGCAATCGCCGCCCTCTCTACAACCATGGCCGCAAACCAGACTCAGGACGCAGCCGCAACCGCCGCCACGAAAAAGGCCATCGACGCCCAACGCATCGCCGGCGCCGCGATGGTTAAACTCCTCGACCCCAACCTCGGTACGCAGTTCGACGCCGCCGCGTGACACGGCCGTCCGCCCATCGCCGCACGTCGCGCTGGCCCGTACCATCGAGCAATGCCAGGCCCCGATTCCCCCATCTCCGCCGTCGCCAGCCGGCTGGGCATCCGTGAGCGATTTCGCGTAGCACTCTCGGAGCCTCCCGAGACGTTCGCGCGATTACTCGACGCCTTGCCAACC
>DATNET010000014.1:0-4748 GCA_035606745.1 Tepidiformaceae bacterium | reverse complement strand
GTGCGACGGCCCGTAGCCATTCCAGAGGCGGGGCACAAGCACCGCGCTCCGAGGGCACAGCTCTTCCGGGAACGAAAGAGGAGCTGCCATCCAGTCAGAGGGCTCGACGCACTCTTTGTTTTGGGTGCGAAGGCCTCACGGCGGAACTTACCGGTTGATTGCCGTGGGCAGGCCGTGGACGCGGAGGATGAGCGAAATCTCGCTGCCGTGATGGACTTCGTGGGACATCAGGCGCCAGAAGACGTCGCCCGCAGTGACCGTGCGGGGCTTGCCCCAGGGGTCGGTGGCGATGACGGGCGCCGTCAGCCGCTCAAGGCTGCAATCTTCCATCGTGGCTTCAATCACGGTCCAGGTGCGCTCGAATGCGTCGATAAGTTCTTCCGATGTGCGCGGCTGGTCTTCGTTGTCTTCCCAGCCGGCCCATTCGAGCGGGAGGTCCGGCACGGTTGCGTGGTCGACGCGAAACATTTGCGAGAGGCCGCGGTCGTCTTCTCCGAGCATTCGGCAAAGCCAATAGAGGCGGCCGCCGGCCATATTGCTGGCGAGCTGCCAGATGGCCCACTCGCCGGGTGCGGCGCGGAGCTGCATTTGCTCGGGTGAGAGCGGACTAAGCGATTCGAGAAGGTTTGCCTGTTGTTCGGCCCAGCCACGATAAAAGGCCTGGAGTTCGGGCGCCTTTGCCATTGCGGAAGCATAGGGGTTTGGCAGCGGGCACGTCGACTCCGGTGTATGTCGGGCGTTGGTGGGCCCGCCGGGATTCGAACCCGGGATCAACCGGTTATGAGCCGGGCGCTCTTACCGCTGAGCTACAGGCCCCCACCAGCCCCGATTGTAGCGAAGTCCTGCATTCGGGGCGCGTTCTGGCCGGCCACCTGGGCGCCATTTCGAGGGATGGTGCCCACAAGCCTGCGGCGAGGGGTATACTGCGGGTAGTTCGTCCCACCCAGAAGCCGGCCCCGGGCCCAACGGTCCTCCGCCTCGGAGGAAGTCGCGGGTGCGCGGTTGAGACGACACCGGCAACGGCTCGCGCGCTGTTGAGCCGCCGGAGAGGGCCCAAGTACCGCCACGGAACGTGGAAGGAGGCTTGGGAAATGGGAACGAGTCCGCCCCGCCCTGATCGAGTCGTCTGAAAGCCGGCACACGCCGGATTCGTCGCCGTGCCCTGCACAGGCAGCACGGCCTTGATGAGATAGGGGAATATGCATGACTTCAAATAGTTTCGGTAGCCGCGCCACGCTGCAGACGGCGGGCGGCAGCTACCAGTATCACCGCCTCGGCGCACTTTCGGCGGCGAACGTGGGCCACGTTGAGCGGCTCCCGTTTTCGCTCAAGATCCTGCTGGAAAACCTGTTGCGGCTGGAAGACGGCCACGCTGTCACGAAGGACGACGTGGTTGCGCTCGCAAGCTGGACGCCGAACGCGGGCGAGGACCGCGAAATCGCGTTTACGCCGGCCCGCGTGCTCCTTCAGGACTTCACGGGCGTACCGGTGGTCGTCGACCTGGCGAGCATGCGGGACGCGATTCGCGCGATGGGCGGCGACCCCAAACGCATCAACCCGTTGCAGCGCGTGGACCTCGTTATCGACCATTCGGTGCAGGTCGACAATTTCGGCACCGTGGAAGCGTTCAACGAGAACGTGGCGATCGAATTCGTGCGCAACAAGGAGCGGTACCAGTTCCTTCGCTGGGGGCAACAGGCGTTCGACAACTTCCGGGTTGTGCCTCCGGGGACCGGCATCTGCCACCAGGTGAACCTCGAATACCTCGCCTCTGTGGCGTTCCGGAACAGCATCGACGGTGAGGAGTGGGTCTACCCGGACTCGCTCGTCGGGACGGATTCGCACACGACGATGATCAACGGGCTGGGGGTGCTGGGCTGGGGCGTCGGCGGCATCGAGGCTGAGGCCGCGATGCTGGGTCAGCCGGTTTCGATGCTCATCCCGGAGGTGGTCGGTTTCAAGTTGACGGGCAAGCTCGCCGAAGGCGCGACGGGTACGGACCTCGTGCTGCGCGTGACCCAGATGCTGCGAGAGCGCGGGGTCGTGGGGAAGTTCGTCGAATTCTATGGGCCGGGGCTTTCGACGCTTCCGCTCGCTTCGCGGGCGACGATTGCGAACATGTCGCCGGAGTACGGCGCCACGATGGGGTTCTTCCCCGTCGATGCAGAGACGCTGAGATACCTGAGGTTCAGCGGCCGTGACGAAGAGCTGGTGGAGCTGGTCGAACAGTACACAAAGTCGCAGGGGCTGTTCCGGACCGACGACACGCCCGACCCAACGTTTTCGGACACGCTCGAACTGGACCTTGGCGCCGTAGAGCCGGCAATCGCCGGGCCCAAGCGCCCGCAGGACCGGGTGCCGCTGACGGTGGCCAGGAGCGAATGGCGCAAGAGCCTGCTCACGCTGCTAGGGCAGGGCGCAGAGTTGGACCAGAAGCGGGTGAGCTCGTGGCTCGCGGAGGGCGGAAGCCCCGATCTGCCGACCGAAAACCTCACCGACCCCCAGCCGCTTGGCAATTTGCACGACACGGCGTCGGTCACGGCCGGCGGTGCGACGTTCACGCTGCGGCACGGTTCGGTCGTGATTGCGGCGATCACGAGCTGCACGAACACATCGAACCCGGAGGTGATGCTGGCGGCCGGGCTGCTGGCAAAGAAAGCCGTCGAACGTGGGCTTGCGACGAAGCCATGGGTGAAAACGAGCCTCGCGCCGGGATCCAAGGTGGTGACGGATTACCTCGACGCGGCAGGGCTCACACCATACCTCGATGCCCTGGGCTTCAACCTCGTTGGCTATGGGTGCACGACGTGCATCGGAAACTCGGGGCCTGTTGAAGAGCACATCGCGGAGGCGATTCACCGTGAGAACCTCGTGGCTGCGGCGGTGCTTTCCGGAAACCGCAACTTCGAAGGCAGAATCAACCCCGAGGTACGTGCGAACTATCTCGCCTCGCCGCCGTTGGTGGTGGCGTACGCACTGGCCGGCCAGATGGATTTCGACATCCAGCGGCAGCCCCTGGGACAGAGCAACGACGGCAAGCCTGTCTACCTTAAGGACATCTGGCCGACGCAGGAAGAGGTGGACGAAGCGATCCGGACCTCGGTCAAAAGCGAGATGTTTCGGAAGCAGTACAGCGAGGTGTTCGAGGGCGACGAGACGTGGTCGACGCTTCCAGTCCCGACCGGTGAGTTGTACGACTGGGACCCGGATTCGACCTATGTGAAGAATCCGCCGTATTTCGATGGAATGCCGAAGCAGCCCGCGCCGCTCCATGACATCGAACATGCCCGGGTGCTCGTCGAGCTGGCCGATTCGGTGACGACGGACCACATCTCCCCGGCAGGCAATATCAGCGCTACAGGGCCAGCCGGGAAGTACCTGCAATCCATGGAAGTGCCGCGCTCGGACTTCAATTCGTACGGCTCGCGCCGCGGCAACCACGAAGTCATGGTCCGCGGGACGTTCGCGAACATCCGGTTGCACAACGAACTCGCGCCGGGGACGGAGGGCGGGGTGACACGCCACCTCCCGGACGGGGAGCAGATGTCGATTTTCGAAGCCTCGGAGCTGTACCAGGCCGAAGGCGTGCCGCTGATTATCCTTGCCGGCAAGGAGTATGGCGCGGGCTCGTCTCGCGACTGGGCAGCGAAGGGTGTGGCCCTGCTGGGCGCGCAGGCAGCGATCGCCGAGAGCTTCGAACGCATCCACCGCAGCAACCTCATCGGCATGGGTGTGCTGCCGTTGCAGTATCTGCCGGGCGAGACGCGGCAGTCGCTGGGCCTCAGCGGTGAAGAGACGTTCACCATTACCGGGATCGCGGACGGGTTGTCGCCGCATAAGCGGTTGACGGTGACGGCAAGGCGTGAAGACGGCGGGACGAGCACTTTCGAAGTTGTCTGCCGTATTGACACGCCGGTTGAGCTCGATTACTACCGCCACGGTGGCATTTTGCAGTTCGTGCTGCGACAGCTCATCGCGGAGCCGCAAACGATCAATGTGACGTAAGGCCGGCCTCAGAACAACGCATGTTTAGCAGGCGCGGGGCGCCGTTTGCAAGGAGATTTCGTGGCAAAGATCAAGGTTGTGAACCCGGTCGTCGAACTCGATGGCGACGAAATGACGCGCATTATCTGGGAATACATTCGGGAGACGCTCATCCTGCCCTATCTCGATGTCAAGCTCGAATATTATGACCTTGGCATCGAGCACCGGGATGCGACGAACGACCAGGTAACGATTGACGCAGCCAACGCCATCAAGAAACACGGCGTGGGCGTGAAGTGCGCGACGATCACGCCCGACGAGGTGCGCGTCAAAGAGTTCAACTTGAAGCAAATGTGGAAGTCGCCGAACGGCACCATCCGCAACATCCTGGGTGGGGTGGTGTTTCGCGAGCCGATCGTCTGTTCGAACGTGCCCCGGCTCGTGCCGGGATGGACGAAGCCGATCGTCATTGGCCGCCACGCGCACGGAGACCAATACCGGGCGACCGACTTCGTTGTACCGGGGCCGGGGACGGTGAGCATCACGTACACGCCCGACGGCGGGGGCGAGCCGGTTGTGCGGGAGGTCGCGAAGTTCGCGGGTGGCGGCATCGCGATGGGGATGTACAACTACGACGACTCGATCCGCGACTTTGCGCGGGCTTCGATGCGGTATGCGCTCGACCGCGGCTGGCCACTCTACCTGTCGACGAAGAACACGATCCTGAAAGCCTACGACGGCCGGTTCAAGGACCTCTTCGAGGA
>DATNET010000633.1:0-2831 GCA_035606745.1 Tepidiformaceae bacterium | reverse complement strand
CCCACGCCGAGGCGTTTCGGAGCGGCAGCGACTGGCTCGACGCGACCCTGCGGGGCCTGGACGAGAACCGGAGGCTGCTGGGTGAGTTGGTCGCCGAGCACCTTCCTGGTGTGAAATATCAATGGCCGCAAGGCACTTACCTGGCGTGGCTGGACTGCCGGGAACTCGGCTTCGACGAACAAGTCACCGATGGCCTCGCGGTGGTTGCCGACCTGTCCGGGGCCGCCCGCTGGTTCCTCGATCACGCCCGGGTGGCGCTCAGCTCCGGCCACGTGTTCGGCACCGGCGGAGCCGGACACGTGAGATTGAACTTCGCTACCTCGCGAACAATCCTCACCGAGGCCCTGTCGCGTATGGGCCGGGCCCTCGCCGACGCTCGATAACGCCGCACCACGGCCATTGCGCTACGCGGAAATCTCCTCGCCGCCACGGCCCAAATTGCGGAACCCTTCGGCGGGCTCCTTCATCCCGAGCGAGAACGGCAGGGTGTCGAACTCGAACTTCATCGTCGCGCCGAGCCGGCGCAAGAAGCTGCGTTCCGGCGCCGCGACGGGAACCTGCAGCGCCGCGAGGTCGATGTAATGCGTCGACGTTTCGCCGATGCCGTCGAACACGTGCACCAGCGGCGTGCACAGCTCGCGCATCGGCTCGTCGAGGCATTCCGCGACGGGATCGGTCATCAGCACGTATTCGGCAACCGGCACCAGGTTTTTCAGCATTCGATGCACCACGATGACATCGAAGCCGGCCAGTTCGACGCGGCGTTTCACCCTCTGATCCGCCACCTCGCCCAGGTGCACGACGAACTTGAGGGACAGCTTCTCCAGCTGTTCGCAACTCGCACACTGGCAGGCGATGTCGTTTTTCATCCGCTCCCGCCGCTCCAGGAACGACGCGCGCATCCGTGACAGCCGCTCGCACACCACCACTTTGGCGTTGGTGTCCGGTCCCCAGAAGAACGCGGCGTCGCCCTCGAGTTTGGCCAGCTTCAAACCCTTGCCGGCGTTGATGACCGACTCCAACAGGGCTGCGACCGTCAGCTGGGCATGGGCGAGGTGCGTCCGGTTCCACTGCATGTAATGCGTGTAACCGCCGATGTCGGCTATGAGCAGAACCGCGCGCCGAATTGCCATGAACAAGCCAGTTTAATGGTCTCGGAGGCCGAGCTCAATGAATCTGCTACTAGACGAATGCGCGCCGGCGAGAGAGGCTAGCAGAGGTGTTGGTTCACCGGAGGAGCTGAAATGCATGTGCTGCGAACCCCGGACTCCCGATTCGAAAACCTGGAGGGCTACCCGTTCGTAGGGCATTACCTTGACGTCACGGCGAGCGACACCCGGCCGCTGCGCATGCACTACCTCGACGAGGGTGCGATCGAAGGGCCGCCGATCGTTCTGCTGCATGGCGAACCCACGTGGAGCTATCTCTACCGCACGATGATCCCGCCCCTGACCGACGCCGGGAACCGCGTGCTCGCGCCCGACCTGATCGGTTTCGGCCGTTCGGACAAGCCCAGCCGGATCGAGGATTACACCTACCAGCGGCACGTGGAATGGGTGATCTCGTGGTTCGAACACCTCAATCTCACCGATGTCACGCTGTTCGTGCAGGACTGGGGATCATTGATCGGGCTGCGCATCGCCGCCGAACAGGCTGACCGTGTCGGGCGGCTGGTGGTGGCCAACGGTTTCCTGCCGACCGCGCAACGGCGCACCCCGCCCGCCTTTTACGCCTGGCGCGCCTTTGCGCGCTACTCCCCCGTGCTGCCCGCGGGCCGCATCGTCGGCGCCGGGACCGTGCGGCGGGTGTCCTCGAAGGTGCGGGCCGGATACGACGCGCCCTTCCCCGACAAGACGTATCAGGCCGGGGCCCGGGCGTTCCCCCAGTTGGTCCCCACCTCGCCCACCGATCCGGCGGTGCCGGCCAACAGGAGGGCGTGGGAGGCGCTTGGCCGCTGGGATAAGCCGTTCCTCGCCATCTTCGGTGCCCGCGATCCCATCCTCGGGCAGGCGGATACTCCGCTGATCAACCACATTCCCGGCGCCGCGGGCCAGCCGCACGCCCGCATCAATGCCAGTCACTTCATTCAAGAGGACCGCGGACCCGAACTGGCCGAACGCGTCCTGTCGTGGCAGCAGGCCTTGCGCTGAGTGTCACCAAATTTGGCTTTTGACAACATGTCTCGATAGAATTACGCGGCTTAGGCATTGGCTCGGCCGGTGGTGATGATGCCGCCGCGATTGCTGGCGAGCAGACGCAGAATCGCACAAACTCGCCGAACTTAGTGCGATTCTGCGTCTGCTCGGCAGGGTTGTGCGACCGCATCGAATGAGCCACGGCCTCTTCGAATTTCGCGGGATCAGCTCGTATTCCGGCTTGTGGAACGGGATTTGGCTCAGCAGCACGGGAATGTCAGCGGGTAACCGCGAGTACGGCTTCCGCCAGCTCGGGACGGCACACCACGACGTCCGGCAGCTTCGGGTCCGGCTGGTTGTAGGCCAGGACAGACCCGTCGATACGGGAGGTGTGCAGCCCGGCGGCGCGTGCCACCGCCACCGGAGCCGCGGAGTCCCATTCGAACTGTCCGCCGGCGTGCACGTAGACATCGGACAAGCCTTGGACGATCGAGGCCACCTTGGCGCCGGCCGAACCCATTTCCACCAGAACGCCGTCCAAGGCATCCCGGACGTTCAACGCGATGGCGGGTGGACGGGTGCGCGATACCACGATGCGCGGCTTGCCCGGCACGGCCGGAGGCGAGGCGATGTCGGGAGTGGCGAACGTGATGCCCTGCGCCGGCAACGCCACCGCTCCGGCAACCAGCTCGCCGG
>DATNET010000629.1:0-2709 GCA_035606745.1 Tepidiformaceae bacterium | reverse complement strand
TGGGCTCTGGCCGAGAGCGAGGGAGAACGCAAAGATGGGCTGGCATCAGGCCCCGCCTCCCTCTGCCAACCCACCGATGGAGAGCTCCCTTAGACGGCGCTCAGGAGCAGTACCCGCTCGTTTGCGGCCGTCGTCCGTCCGCGGTCGAACCGATGTGCGAATGTTCCTCAGGCCGAAGCATGTTCTCCGGACGAGAGCAGTCTCCGCCCATCGACGTTAACGCCGCTCCCGCCGGGGAGACGGTCGAAGCGCTCGCGGATCAGCCGGTAGCATTCGCAGCTCGCGGCTTCCAGACCGGGGCGATCGAGCACGGTGACCTTACCGCGGCGGTAGGTAATCAGGCCCGCGTGTCGCAGCGCCTCGGCCGCAACGGAAACGCCCGGACGCCGGACGCCGAGCATCTCCGCCAGGAAGTCGTGCGTCATCGGAAAGACCGCCGCATCGACCCGGTCATGCGTCATCAGCAGCCAGCGCGCGCAGCGCTGGACGATCGGATGCATGCGGTTGCAGGCTGCGGACTGCGCCACAAGGGCAAACAACGCGACGGCGTAGTAGCCAAGCAGTGCCCGCAAGGATCGGATTTGCTTGACGTGCTGACGGAATCGCTCGCTTTCCATTCGCATCGCCGTGCCGGGGACCTGGATCAGCAGCCTTGATTCGGACTCCTCCAGACCAAGGAACACGAAGAGATCTGCCATTCCTTCGTTGCCGATGGTGGCGATCTCGACGGCGACGCCATCCTCCATCACGGTGAGCATGGAGATGACACCGGCGTTCGGAAAGTAGACGTAGGGCATCTTGTCGCCCGGCTCATGGAGAGACAAACGGAACCTGAGCGGGACCGTCTTCAGGTCCGGCAGGATACGTTCGTAGTCCTCTGTCGAAAGAGAAGCGAGGAGACGATTCGCGACGGAGCGTCGATGATGATCCGATGGTGGCACCGCAGAGAGCATCTTCATGCGGCTGCACCTCGAAGCCGAGGCCTGCGCGCCGTGGCGGGCGAACGCTGAGCTGAATTGTCGTGCTCGGCCTGAAGAGCGTGGCCGCCCGTGTCAACGGGCGCCGCCTCGACGGTCGCAAGCGCGCCCTCGCCGCGCGACGCGCCGGCCGTGAGCTGGAAGTCATCCAGGAACCAACATCGCGCGCCCATCCGCCAGCACGTGCCGAGGGTCGCCGACCACAGTGTTGTACCGATTGCCACAATCACACATCGCCTGCCGCCGTCGAAGTAGTACTCGAACAGGGCAACAGGACGCGTAAGGCGGTCAACGAGTATCTGGCCCGGCACGCGCCCGGCATGCCAGTTGACCTCGGTCAGCCCCATTCCTCGCTCGTCGCGCAGCGTGACCTTCACGAGCTACCTCTCGGTGTCTGACGTGCCGCCTTGCTTCCATGCAGCGCCGCCGGCCAAGACGAGCGTCCCGAAGACGCGCGCGGCGCATGGACGAAGCTTCAGCGGTCCTGGACGAGACGTGATCACCCACGCTTACGCTCTTCGCATGACCAGCACGACCACGACGATGAGCAAGATTAAGAAGAGCAGACCGCCACCGATATACATGAAGTCTCCTTGCGTCCGTTACGCCCACTCAGGCGGGGCATCTTCTATGCGTCGGCGGGGGCGAGAAGGATCACAGTCCTCTATCCCGACTCTTCTTGTGCGCGGGCGACAAGCCCTTCCATCCAAGCGGGCGACAAATCCGGGCGAGACGGTGATCCGTTTGAGCTCGGGCAGCGCATAGAAGTATCCGTATCCTCGCCAACGGACCAGTTTTCCCCTCTCGCCCGCCCGCTCGGGCCGAGAGGGGAACCCCGGCACGACCGTACGGCGGCTAGGCAGAGGTTTGGCAAGGAGCGCCACGATCGAAGGGACGAGCACGTTGGGAGCAAATTCGGGCGGCGCCCACAACCAGGTTGTTAGCCAGGCGTTCGAGAATGCGGCGCGAGAGCTGAGCATAACCTCGAGCGGGAGTTGGTTGCGTACGCCAGACAAAGAAGAGCCTCGGCTGCGCACCGGGATGGCATGGTGGATCTATGTGAAACACCGAGGCGCGCTCAACATTGAGGAGTTCCGCCGAACGAGCGCGCGTCGTCTGAAAAAGTAGCGGTGCGTTCATCCGGGATGTCGCGCGAGATCGAAGGAGACTCAACATGGAAACGAACACAACAAAAGCGGGAGAGCCGGTTGTCCCTGACGTCGATG
Source organism: Tepidiformaceae bacterium (assembly GCA_035606745.1). Taxonomy (GTDB): domain Bacteria; phylum Chloroflexota; class Dehalococcoidia; order Tepidiformales; family Tepidiformaceae; genus DATNET01. The sequence goes on along the minus strand of DATNET010000629.1, from coordinate 506 downwards.
AGGGCGACCTCGTAGTAGAAAAGGAAATCCGGACCGTGCGCACCCGGCAGCGCGTCGCGGATCCGCCGGTCGATGCGGCCTCGGCGCCCTCGGTCGCCAGCGAGCGGCGCGGTGGCTATTTCGAGACGCTTCCCGAACGACTCGGCGCCGTGGGCGTCGCGTTGCTGGCCGCACTGGAGGGGCTGCTGGCCATACGCTTCCTGCTCCTCGCCTTCGGCGCCAACACGAGCAGCGGCTTCGTCGGGTTCATCGACAACGTGTCGTGGCTCTTCGTACGTCCGTTCGCCGATGTCTTCAGCAACCGTACCTGGGATCAGGGAGTCGTCGAGATCTCCACGCTCGTGGCGATGGGCTTCTATCTCCTGGTCTTCGCGCTCCTTGGCATGCTCGTCACCGCACTGGCGCCTCGGTTGACGGGTGATTCGGGCAGCACTGCGTGAGCTGAACGATCGAGCCCACGATCACGACGCCGCGTCCTCGGCGCAATGGTCCGGGCGTACGTGAGA
>DATNET010000624.1:0-4632 GCA_035606745.1 Tepidiformaceae bacterium | reverse complement strand
AGACCCGCGATTCGTTGAGCGGTTGCCAGGCAAGCGCGGGGAAACGACGCGCCATGTATGCGCGCACTTCGGCCAGGGCCTCCGTAGAGGGCAGCCGGTCGCCGGCATCGGGGTCCATCGGCGGCCCGTGCTTGTCGTGCGCGACCTTCACCCCGCGCGCTTCGAGATCGGGGAAGCCGTAAAAGACGTCACCAAAGTTGAAATCCGCCCAGCCAGGCATCGTCCCGGGCCCGAAGCGCGCATCCCCCGCCGGCGCGCTAAAGAAAAAGACTTCCTGGCGCGTGACGAAGATGCGGGAGCCGAGCACGTCGGGAAAGAGTTTGGGCAGCCAGGGTCCGCACGCAAAAACGTAGTCCGAGGCCTCGAGGCGCTCGCCCCCCGCAACCACGAGCCCATCGAGCGAAGCGGCTTCCGGCAGAGTGGTGCGCGGCGCCTCGATCTGCGCGAGACGGCACTCGCCTCCCGCTGCCGTGAAGCGCCTAACCAGCGTCTGCACCGCCCTGCGAGCCATCAGCGCCCCGAAATCCGGCTCGAATAGCCCGAACTCGATTCCGTTCCAGAGGAACTGCGGGAAGCGCCGCGCAAGCTCTACGCGATCGAGCATCCGGATGGGAATGTTCAGCTTGCGGTGAATCTCCAGGGTGCTGGCCGCATACGGCTCCATCTTCTGGAAGAAGAACAGCACTCCGAGTCGATGGAAAATGGGCAGATCCGTGCTCTGGGAAAGCCATTTCCAATCAGTGAGCGACTCCCACGCCATCCGCGTGTAGACCTCGTCGGCTCCATAGGCTGAGCGCGCCAGGCGCGACTCACCGCCCGAGGAAGCGCGCGCATTGGCGGGCCCGCGGGCGTCGAGGAGCAGCACGCGCTTTCCCTTGCGCAGCAGATTCCATGCGGTCCACGCGCCGAAAACACCCGCGCCCACCACAACTACGTCCCAGTGATCCCCGCCTGAGCGGCGCTGCTGTCCCGCCCTCTCGGTTCCGCGCCCGGACGCCGGCACGCCAAGTTGCGCCGCAACGGCGTTCGATGCGATGAGCGCTGCGGCGCCACGTGCAGCTCCCGCGAGCAATGCCCGCCGCGTCACCCGTGTCGTGGCGCCGCGAGTGTCCGCGCGCCGTCCCATCAGAACGAGTGGCTTCCGTAGATACCGAACGTCCGCGGCTGGTTCGTCAGATATCCGACGCGCGCGCTGCGGCCGCGTTCGTAGTCGAGTGCCAGCACCGTCGTCTTGTCCGTGATGTTATTGACGTAGAACGCCGCCTGCCAACGGTCCGTTTTGAGACCGAACCGCAGGTTCGCCAGTGTGTAGGACGGCAGCTCCGTGTTGAAATTGATCTGACTGACGGTGAGCGGGCCGCCGTACGAGATCAGGCGCGCGGCGTTGGTATCCGCTGTCGTGTTGCCGAGCTGGCCCCAGCCTGGCTGCTCGTTCTCGAACTGCGAGAACGAAGAGCCGACGTATTGCACGGTGACGTTCCCGAACAAGTCGGTCGCACCCCGAAACGGAATCGTGAATCCGGCGTAAGCGACGGCCTGCGCCTTGGGCGCAGTGGGAAGCCGATTACCATCCGCGAGCCCGCCGACGACACCGAGTGACGACACGACCGAGGACGTCAGCTTTGCATCCAGGATCGTCGCGGACAGCCCGAAGTCCCAGATCGCATTCGGCCTGAAGAAAACCTCCGCCTCGACGCCTTCGCTGCGGGCCGACGGCACATTGATGACGAGACGCGAGGAACAGGTGCCGGCGGTGGCGGTCGCCTGCAGGTTCGTGATGTCCTCGTAGAAGGCGGCGACGTTGAGGGTGAGACGTCGGTCGAGCCACTGCGACTTCAAGCCAAGCTCGTAATCCCAGAGCTTCTCGTCTCTCCACGTACCGTAGCCGCCAAAGATCACCTTATCGGTCGGCGAGCACAGCGGCAGGTTGATGGGGTCGTTGATCCCGCCGAGACGGAACCCGCGCGAGGCCTGGGCGTAGACCTGCACATCCTTGATGGGCTTATAGCTCAAGATCACGCGCGGGGACACGCCGCTCGAAGAGACCGACCCCGGAATGCCGCCGGCGGGTGTGGCGGACGAGAACACGCCGTGGAAATTGAGTACGCGGTCCTCGTCGAACTTGTAGTAGCGAACGCCCGCAGTCACCGAGGCTTGGTCGGTCGCATGCCAGGTGCCTTCTCCGAACGCCGCGTACTGCCTCTCGCGATAGCTGAGATCGGACCAGAAAGGCATGTCCGGAGGCGCGAGTGTATCAGTGCCCAGCGGGTAGCTGAACGACGCGTTGAGCGCATCGTAGCCGGGCGTCGGTAAGGATTGCCCGTACCGCTTTCCCGTGTGCTGAAAGAAGCCCCCGACCAGCCAGTCGATGGTTCGCTTGCCGTTCGACGCAAGCCGTACTTCCTGGGATATCACGTTGAGGTGCGTGCGATCATTGAGCGGCGAGTTGGTACGGACCCCAGCCGGATTCGCCGGCGTGAATACGTCGGCGAACACATCGAATGTCACGCTGCCGGAGAGCTGCGTCGCATCGCGCAGCACCAGGACGTTGCGATGCGTGTACGAAGTGACCGAGGTCAAGGTGGCGGGGCCCAAATCGTAGGCGACCTTGAGATCGACGAGCGTGAAATCGTCGGTCAGGCCTTCATTCTGCTGCCGGTACTGCTGCAGGTTGCCGATGGTCACGGCGGGCTGCGTGGTCGTGTACGGATTCGCGAGGATGTTGTAAATGTCGACGCGCGGATAGCCGTTGGTTTCGAGCTTCTGGAACACGAGGCGCGGGGTGATCGAGAGCGCATCGTTCGGCCTGATGAGGAACGTGAGGCGCCCGCCGCTGCGGTCGCCGGAGTTGACGGCCTTCTGGGTCTTGAACCCGCTCGGCCTGTCGGCTCCCTCGGGGCCCATGGGCGTGATCGCGTCGATGAAGCCCGACAGATGATGCCAGTAGGCGACGATGCGAGCGGCCACGGTGTCGCCGAGCGGCAGGTTGAGCACGCTTCTGAAATAGCCGCCCTCCTGGCCGTGCGTGACGTCTTCGAGGGATGCCTCGGTCAGCACTTCGAGCTTACCGAGCCGCGGCTGGCGCGTGATGTAGCGCACCGTGCCAGCCTCCGACCCGGCGCCGAACAGGGTCCCCTGCGGACCGCGCAGCACCTCGAAGCGGTCGAGGTCGAAGAGCTCGAGGTCGGGCGTGAAGAGCGCGACCGAGATTGGCGACTCATCGAGGTAGATGCCCACTTGCTCCTTGACGCCCGGCTGGTCGCGAATCACCTGGCCCGAGCTGATGCCGCGGATCGCCATCTGGCTCTGCCCCGGGCCGAGGTCGGCAACCGCGAAGCCCGCGACGTTGCGGGCCAGATCGACGATATCCGAGGCTCCGGAGTTGATGATCTGGTCCTGGCTCGTGGCCGATACCGAGAACGGGACGTTCTGGATGTTCTCCGAGCGCTTCGTCGCGGTGACGATCACTTCCTGGAGTTGGACCCCGACTTCCGCCGGTTGTTGCGCTGCAGCAACGAGCGGCAGCACGGCGACGAGCGCGCTGAAGACGTTGGCGGCCCTCGTAAAAGCTCGCATTTCACGCCCTCTCCAGCCCCGCGGTGCGGTTGGCTGTTGTTATTCGGCGGCGAGTATCCTCCCAAAGCCAGGCAAGCGCAATATGCCCTCGCTGGACGACCCTGATGTCGATACCGAATGAGCGGCCGCATCGTGGCCGCTTGCCTGCAAGACGCGAACGCGCGCGTGGCGTGGTGCAATCTGGTCACGCGCGTACCCGGCGCCGACGAACGGCGGCACTGCCGGCGGAGCGATACGGGTATCGGATGGGCCGCAGTGCGCTGGATGCGGTTCGGCAGGTACGTCGCTGATCGCGGATGTCCTGGGTGCGGAGCTTCATGTTGAAAGGCTTGGCTTCATGAAACGCAACTCGATATTCGACCTCCGCCCACACGGTCGTCCCAAGCACCTGGTTCCTGCAGCACGCAACCAATGAACTGAACATGCGCTGTTGAGAACTGGATCCGCCACCGTCACGCACACCAGTGCCTCGGCCGACGCGCCGCAGCTCCACGTGGGATCACGTTGCCCGGCCGACCATAGCGATCAGGCGCTTTCCCTCAAGCTCACTGCGCAACTGTACACCAACTACCACCGAAGGCCCGCCCGTCACGGAGCCTTGGCGCCTCAGGTACGACTATCCGGCAACCGGAAAGCTGAAAGCGGTCCAGCAGGGTCGTGGCTCTGGCGGCCTTGGCCGAATGCGAGGAGTTCCGCCGCATGGCCTCAATGGCGTGATACGCATATTGACAGAGACCAATTACCGGGGTAATGTGACCTTATGGCGATCGCACATTCGAAGCTCACCGCTCAAGGTCAAATCTCCGTCCCCGCACAGGTTCGCAAGAAGCTCGGGGTCGGCCCCGGCGCTGTCCTGGAGTGGGACGAACGGAACAACGAAGTCGTCGTGCGGCGCGCCGGACGATATTCGTCAGAGGAAATACACGCCGCACTCTTTCCTTCGGGCGCACCGCCAGCGAGAACAGTGGAGCAGTTTAAGGAAGGCGTCCGAGAGCTAATCCGCAAACGGCATGCGCGCGGTTGACACCAATGTCTTGGTTCGACTCATCACGCGGG
>DATNET010000604.1:0-2180 GCA_035606745.1 Tepidiformaceae bacterium | reverse complement strand
CGCCGGCGACGTATCGCAACATCGCCCTCATCCGGTCTGGTGCCGGATAGGGTTACACCCTCACTCGTCGCCGATCGTGCGCCAGCGGTCCTGTGGCGGCGCGCTCTTCGAGCGGTTGCCGCGCATCGATTGAAACAACTCGGACGCGAACGCTGCAATCGGTTGCTCGGGCTGTACCGCCAGCGATTCCAGCAGCTTGGACGACTCGTCGCCCGTGAGTTCGCTCAGGAACGAGAGCTGCTGGGTCGTCGCGCCGATCGCGATGACGCGTTCGCCAAGCGCCACGAGATGGATCGTGCGGCCGTTCCCTACAGCGAGGGTGTCGAGGACGCGCAGGAAGCCCGTTGAACTGCGCGGCCCGGATGTCTTTTTGCCCCACCAGCGAAGGCCAATGATGGAGACAGCAATGATGATGACCACCAGGCCGAGCCGCCACGCGAGCGAGAACGCCTGGCCGCCGCCAAGGCTAAAGCCGCTCGAAACGCCGCTCGCCGGAGTGGCGGTGGCCGTCGCGACCGCCGTCCCACCGGCGGTTACGGTTGCCGTGGATGCAAACAGCGAGTCCGCGCCCGAGGCAGGCGGATGGACCACCACATCGGCGCCGGACGGGTTCGATGGCTTCGCGATGGAGATGAACAGCAGCGCAAGCAGAAAGACCCCGCCAAGGATGGCGATCCAGATCATCCGTTTCCGCTGCAGCGATCCGTTCAACTCACGCGCTCTTCCTGTTCCAGCCCGCGCCGCACCACTTCGACGACGCGCACGCCGAAGTTTTCGTCCACGACCACGACTTCGCCACGGGCAATGAGCCGGTCGTTCACAAGGATGTCGACGGGTTCGCCGGCGAGCCGATCGAGCTCGATGACCGAACCGGGCCCGAGGCCGAGCACGTCGGACACCGTCAGCTCCGTACGCCCAAGCTCGACCGTGACATTCATCTGAAGCCCGGCGAGGAGGTCGATGTTGCTGCGTGTAGTCTGCACAGGCGGCTCAGGCAACGGAGCGAAACGCGCTCTCTGAGCGGCGGGGGCTGAAGCTATCGGCGTTGGTTCGCGCTGCCCGCCTGCGCCTTGCCGGGATTGCCCGCCGTTGCGCTGGCCGGCGTGCATGAGCTCCGGCGCATCGCTAAACGGCTCGTCCTCGAGCAATTCCGAAAGGTCCAGGTCATCGGCGGTCAGCGTGAACGGGAGGGCAGCGCTGGCGCCCGGCGCCACCGGCACGCTCGTATGCCCGGCCATCGCCCCCGCAAGGATGTCGAGAAACGTGCCCGGGAGCAGAAACGTGAACGGTAGCGGCCGGCCGGCATCGAGCGTCGCCGTCAGCGCGAGCATCGGGTCATCGAGCCCTTCAAGCAGCTTTGGCATGGTGTTCGCCGCCATGTCATCCGCCATCAATACGAGACCGGAGGGCGACGCTGAGAACACCTGCGCATTGACCTGCTGGATGAGCTGCCCTAGCACGGTTGAGGCGACGACCATCGTTTGCTGTTCTTCGTCGCTGGCGTCGTCAGCCTGGGAATTGAGCACCAACGCTGCGAGCGCCGTCGGAAGCACAAGGTAGGCCGTGGCCGATTGATCCTGTTCGGTGGTGATTTCCAGTGGTGCGATGACGTGCGGCGAATCGAATTCACCGGCGATTTCGTCGGCCATCACCAGGCGAGCGTTGATTGCACTCAGCTCCAGCTTTTCGGAGAGGACGGCTGCAAGCTTTGCCGACGCCGTCGCCCAGGCGCTCTTGCCGGCCGCGTCGAGCGCATCCGCCTGCGCGGGCGAAAGGAGTTGGGCTAGGACATCATAGGGATCTGGCATGGGCTGGCCTCACTGGGTGATGAATGTTTCAAAGTAGACGCCCACCACCTGCTGGCCGTGGAGCTGGGCGTTGATGGCCGTCATCAGGTCGGTCTTTAGCTGTTCGCGTCCCGTTGGTGCGGCGAGGTCGTCGAGCGATTTGGCCCCGAAAACGCCGGTAGTGGCGTCGAGCACCTTGTGCATGTCCGGTTCCAGTGCGGCTGCGAATGCCGTGTTCTTGGCATCGATCGCTGGAGCCGCCGTGAGTCCAACGTACGTATGTTTAGGGTCGGCGAACTCGAGCGCGATCACCGCCAACACGTAGTGGGGGTCGTTGGATGCGGCCTTGAGGTTCATCTTCAGGCCCTCCCACGTCTCCGCAACCTTCGGGTC
>DATNET010000597.1:0-2703 GCA_035606745.1 Tepidiformaceae bacterium | reverse complement strand
CTGTGGTCGCCCTTCGTGAGCGCGTAGTTTCGGCCGATGAAGTTTATGCTGCCGCTCGTTACATCGCCCACCACCGAGGCAAGAATCGCGCCGGCCTGGTAGACGTTGATGGTCGAGAGCATGAGTTGCGGCGGCGGCGCCGGGGTACTCGTCGGCGTGGCCGTCGGGCTGGCCGGGCGAGCGGCCGGCGAGTGAGACGCCGAAACCGCGGGAGCGGCCGTGCCACCTGCCGGCGTGACGATCTGTACCGAGACAGTGGCAGAGGGGCCGCCGCCGCCGCTACACGCCGCCGACGCGACAGCGATAAGCGCAATGGCCGCGCAAAGGGCAAGGGCGGCGCGCAGGGGGCGCGATGGTTGCATCACCGTCAGGTTCGCGCCACGCCCGTGTACGGTCGACGCACTTAACCGCAAAGGCGGCTTTACGCAGCACCGCGGGCACTCGCCGGCCGCGGTACGCGCTCGAAAGCCGGGGCAGCGATGGGCCGCCGGCCAGCGGCTTAGAATGCGCGCATGAAAATCACGCTGGACTGGCTCGGCTGTGCGACGTATCGCCTCACCCTCGGAGAGACGGTCGTCTTTCTCGACACCTACATGGACCGCGTGGAGGGTGCGCCTCCGGTCGGCCTGCGTGCGGCGGAGGTCGAACGCGCCGATTTCATCCTCATCGGGCATGCCCACTTCGACCACCTTGCCGGCGCGGAAGTGATCGCGCCAGCGACCGGGGCAAAAGTCATCGGTTCGAACGAGAGCTGCCGGGTGCTGCGCACGAAAGAGGTTTCGCCGGGCCAACTCTTCCCCGCCCAGGGCGGCGAACGGTTTCGGCTCGCCCCAGGCGTGACGGTCCGCGTCTTTCCCAGCCTGCATTCGTGTACATGGATCAGTGGTTCGCTCAACGGCAACGATGTCCAGCTCGGGCACTACGGGCTGTGCGAAGACGAACGCCAATCGCTGGCCGGGAGCCGTGGGCTGATGTCGACCATCGGGCGCGAATCGGGCGAGGAGAACGCCGCCGCACGGGCGCTGCGCGAACACCTCGCAACCGCGGTCGGCAGCCGCGAAACAGGTGGGGCGCTGTGTTACCTCATCGAGACCCCTGAAGGGTCGATCTTCTACCAGGACACGTCCGGGTGCTGGACGGGCATCCTCCAGAACATCCGGCCGGATGTCGCCCTCCTCGCGGCTGCCGGGCGCGGAAACATTGATGGCGAACCGATCCAGGGCTCGCTGGCGCAGTTCGTGGCGCGCGAAGCGGACCTGCTCCGGCCCCGGGCGATCATCCTCGGCCATCACGATGATTGGATGCCACCCGTGACCACGCCCGGCGGCACGGACACGGCGCCGATCGAAGAGGAATTGAAGCACGTGGTGCCCGCGGCCAGTCTCATCACGATGGGATATAAGGAGGGCGTAACAATTCTCGGAGGGTAAACCCTCTGGTTCGATCCGCGGTTGAGTGCGCCAGGCGCGTTATGATGCGGGGCGAAGGGGGCCGCTGCATGTGTACCGCCCATCCTGCCAGCCACGAAATCATCGAAGCCGTCTGGCGGGAGCGATGGGGTGGCTGCGTGGTCTCGCCTAACGCCGCCTACCGGCCCGGCGACGTGCACGGCCTCGTGTTGCTTACCGACGCCGGCGACCTCGCGGCGATCGCGACGTGGGCGCCAACGCGTCTCGGCGTCGAAATCACCACCCTCGACGCCATCATCGAAGGGCACGACTACGAGGCCGAATTACTGGACGCCGTCGAACGTACCCTCGGCCACAATGGCGTGCGCTGCGCGACGATTATCACGGCGAATGACAACCTGCGAGCGTTCCAGCTCTACGCCCGCCGCGGCTACCGCCTCGTGGCGATTCATCGCGACGCGATGGAGCACGTGCGCAAGGTCAAGCCGGGGCTGCCAATGATCGGCAAAGATGGCATCCCACTCTGCGACCTCTGGGAGTTCGAAAAAGGGCTCTAAAGGCTGGGGACGCTTTACCGCCAAGAACGCCAAGGACGCAGAGATTTTTTCGAGTGGCTCGAGCCCGGCAGCAAAGCGACCACCGTCTCGAGAAACGTCGCTCACCGCCAAGCACGCAGAGAAGCTTTTTGAGCGGATGCTTCCCGTAGGGCTTGGCGTTCTTGGCCTCCTCTGCGGTTGACGTCGCCAAGCCTTTAGGAGACGTGGATGTCTTCGCCGAAGAGCACGAGGTTGAGCTTGCGCGCGACCGCTCGGGAGGCGGCGTTCTCCCAGGAGGTGCTGTAGAACGGCACCCGGCCCGATTCGCGGATGGCGTGCGCCCAGGCGATGGTAGCGGCGGGCGCCAGGCCCATCCCGCGGAAGCTCGGGGCCGTTTCCACTCCGGCCTCCGCGCCACCACGGGCGGAGCGAGCGCATGCACAAATGGCTACCGCCACGCCATCCACAAATGCCGCGAAAGCGGGCTCGCAGTTCGGGAAATCGACCGCCCATTCGGCGAGTTCCGGATGGAGCAGGTGGGTGTCGTTCCGGGTGAGCCGCCGCACATCGCCCGGCGCTGCTGGCAGCTCTTCGGGAAAGGTGAACGCCGGGCCGCGGTAGATTTCGGTCGTGCTTGTGTGGTGGCGTAGCGCATGGAGCAGCGGGAAGAGTTGCCGGGGCGCGCTTTCGAAATCGTGGGCGATGGGTTCAGCGGCGGCCAGCGTGCGCAACTCCGCGGCCACTTTCGCCGGCAAATC
>DATNET010000315.1:0-2302 GCA_035606745.1 Tepidiformaceae bacterium | reverse complement strand
CGGCCAGCCGGCCCCCAACGGGGGGTTTGTCGTGCCAGCGTGCCAGTGGGTCGAGATGGAGGATGAGCGTCTGTTCGTCTGGCTGTTCCCAGCTCGCGGCGAGGTCGCCAGAGAGCTTCGCACCGGCGAAGTTCTTCCACTGCAGCAGGCGCGAATGGGTGCGGCCGAGGACCTCGACAACGGTGGGCTCACCGGTGCGCTGCGCATCGAAGGTATCGAAGTTTAAGGAGTCGGGGCTGACAAGCTTCGCCGTCCCGCCGCGGGGATGAACGGGCGTTGGGGTACTTGCAGGCGTCGCAAACGCCGGAACCAACGCTTTCGTGGCGGACGTTGGCGTGCCCACGGTGTTGGAGCGGCTTCCGCGATTCACCGCCCATGCCGCTCCAGCACCCCCGGCGGCGGCCACCGCCACCGTCCCGCCCGCAGCCGCGAGGATGCGCCGGCGGGTCCAGCCACGAGCCGGTGGTGGAGGCGTTTCGGTCACGCGGCGCCGTTCACGGGTGGCGATGCCCGGCGAGGGCGTGGATGTGCGGGGCTTCGCCGAGCCGCCCGCTGTCGGGGCTCGTACAGCACTCCATCGCCTCGTGCAGCACTTCTGTTTCCGGTTGGAGGGTCACGTGTGCGATGCCAAAGCGCTCGCGCATGACCGTCGCAAGCGCGGTAAGGATGTGTTCGGTGCAGGCGAAGTCGGCGATTTCGACGTGCGCGCTGAGGGCCGGGAATCGCGGCGCGATCGACCAGACATGGACATCGTGGAGGGCGAGCACGCCTTCGATGCCTTCGCCGGCGGAGATGATTTCAAGGGGGTCGAGGCCATGCGGGACCGCTTCGAGAAGGATGTCGGCGGCTTCACGGACGAGCGCCCAGGCGCGCGGCACGATGACGACGGCGATGACCACGCCAACGAGTGCATCGGCGCCGCGCCAGCCGCCGAACGCGATGAACACCGAGGAGGCGACGACGGCAGCCGAGCCCAGCGCATCGATGGCAGCTTCCAGGGTGGCCGCGCGAGCGTTCAGGCTGGCGTGTTGGTGGCTGTGCAACATGCGCACGACGGCGAGGTTGATGCCCACGCCGGCGAGCCCGACGAGGATGACGGGGCCAGTCTCGATGCTCACCGGATTGGCGAAGCGCTGGATCGATTCATAGACGATGTAGCCGGCGATGCCGATGAGCAGGATCGCGTGGATCGGTATGGCGAGGACTTCGGCGCGGGCGTAACCGTACGTCCGGCGGGCATCTGGCGAACGGCGTCCGAGTGTGGTGGCGCCGAGCGCGAGCACCAGCCCGAGTGAATCGGTGAGCGTATGACCGGCGTCCGAGAGCAAGGCGAGCGAGCCGGAGAACACGCCCGTACCAGCTTCGATGACCACGAACCCGAGGCTCAGCGCGAGCGCGATGAGCAACGCGCGGCGGGGTGTGCCGGGCGAAGCTTCTTGCGCAGGTGCCATGGATCCACTGTAGCAAAGTGGGCTTGGCGGGTCTGACAATCGGTCTCAGTAGTGCTGTGGGTTTGTTGGCAGGGAATTGAGCAGCAAACGCCCGGCGCCGAATTCGGACGCCCTGTACAATTGTGCGTGGCCCCCTAGATGTCGAACGGTGGATGACTGATGCGCTGCAAGCGCGCCAAGACGCCGTCGAGGCAGGCAGGGCCGGGAGTATCGTCGGCTGGCCAGTGAACTCGTCGCTCTGACGGCGGCCACAGCAAATGTTATCGAGCCCCTCGTGCGAGCGGGGCGCGGTGAACTGCGCCTCGGAGTCCCGGAGACGGCGAAGCTGCCGGTCGCGGCGGCGTTCGCCGCACGGCGGGATACGCCAACGCTGCTCCTGGTGGCGACTCCCACACGGGCGCAGGCGTTCGTCGAAGAGCTGGCGCTGTTCCTCGAAGATGTCCCCCTTGCGCGGCTCCCCGAGCGGGAGGCGTTGCCGTACGAGTTCACTCGCGACGACATTGCGCTGTCGTTGGAACGGGCCCGGGCGCTGACGTTGCTGCGGGGGCCGGGCCGGGCGCTCGTGGTCGCATCATGGGCGGCGGTATCGGAGCACTGTGCTCCGCCAGGGCTGCTGGCCGAAACGATCGACGTGAAGACGGGCGAGTCGATCGAACCGCAGACGCTTGCGAGCCGGCTGGAGGCGGCGGGCTACCTGGTCGAACCGCTGGCCGAACGTCCCGGAACGCTGGCGCGCCACGGTGGACTGATGGACATCTTCCCGGTGGGGGCGGATGCGCCAGTGCGGATCGAGTTCTTCGGCAACGACATCGAAAGCGTCCGGCAGGTGGAGTTTGCGACGCAACGGAGCG
>DATNET010000558.1:0-4050 GCA_035606745.1 Tepidiformaceae bacterium | reverse complement strand
AAGGACCCGTTATCGCTGGTGCGGGAGGTCGCCGACCTCGCCGGACTTGACCCAGAGCGCGTCCGGCAGTGGCTGTTCGCCCGGTGCGTCGTAGAAATGCTGGGCGCTGGATGCCCCTGGGAGGGGCTCGATGTCGTGTTGCGCCGGTTGGGAAGTCCGTAGGCCCGTTCAAGCATCAGCCTGCCGTTTAGCCGACGCGCGCCACGATCAGACGTAGACCCACGTCGAGCTCCTTGAGTTCTCGCAACCCGCCGTAGCGTTCGTCCCATGTGCCATTCTGCAGATCGCGACCCACGGCGCGGACCACTCGTTCGACGACCTCGGGGGACAATCGAGCAAACGCCGATGTTGCCGAGCGGGCCGATGCGTCGAGAACGCGCTCCGGGTGCGCCCAGTAGGAACCGAGCATCCAGTCGGGTGTGTCGCAGGGCATTAGGACCGTTTCGATCTCGACCGCGCCGCCGAGCCAGGACGCGATCTGCCCGGGAGCGGGGAAGGTGGCACGGTCGAGATCAGCGATCTCTGGAAGGTAGTGGGACATCAGCCACATCGCCCCGCTGACTTGAGCATCGTAGGTCAGAATGACCACGCGATCGCGAGCTACCCGCACGAGTTCGCGCACGCCGCGCTCGCGGGAGTCGTCCCAATGATGGAGCGAGAGGATCGCCATCGCCGCATCGACTGATTTGTCTCGCAGCGGGATGGCATCGGCGGTGGCGCGGATAGCGGGCGCCAGCGCGCGCGGGCGCTGGGCGGCCATGACGTCACTCGGCTCGATCGCAACGACGTGGAGATCGCGCGGCTCGTACGAGCCGGTCCCCGCACCGACGTTCACGACGCTGCGGGCGTCGCCGAGGCTCGCGCGGATTCGCTCGCGAAACCGCGGGTCCTCGCGGCGGAAGCGTGAGTAGTTATGACCGATAGCTTCGTATCGCGGCGGTTTCAAGGCGTGGCTCCCGAAGTTGACGTTCGCGAGGGGCTCTCGATCGATCCCTCGATATAGGGCTTGACGACCGGACTATACAGAGTCTGCCAGGACGCCAGGATAGCTGTCCGGCTGGGCCGGTTCGGCTTCGGGCGGCGTAACGGCGACCGCGACCGAGTGACGACGGGGCGCGACTTTCTGAAAACCGGGGGACTCTAGATGTGTGCCCATCCTGCCGATGCATAAAGGAGGAAGGGTGACAGCGTGGCCGAGGCAGCACTCATTGATTACTATGCCGTCTTGAATTTGCCTCCGCGGGCCGACCTCACGGGAGTCGAAAACGCCTACGCGCGGCTTTCAGATGAGTTGGCCCGGCGCATCGAAATCGACGAGACCTGCGCTGATGCGTTGCGGCGCGTGAACGAGGCGTATTCGATCCTCTCCCGGCCAGAGCTGCGGCGTGAGTACGACCGCGCGTTCTTCGCGAAAGAGATTGCCGAAGCTGAGCGGCTGTGGCGCCGTGCGGAGCGCCGACGGGTCCTGGCTGGCCGACTGATGATGGCTGGTCTGCTGGCGGTGGTGGCCGTCCAGGCGGGAATCCTGGTCTACATCGGATTGGGCCACATCTAGCGGCCGGTTGGCGCGCCGCCTCTTTAGTTAGCTTGCCGCTTCGCCTGGTAGTTCGTGCAGATGCGCGGCTTGCCGTTCGGCGAACGGGCCAATGGTGTCGACCATGTTGACGTGGCTATCGAGGCGTTTCTGAAGACCACTCATCAACCCGATGACGCGGAAGATGAGGAGGATGTCGCCGGGGATTTCCGTGACGGGATTTTCGTTGAGGATGCGAGCCAACCGTTCGTTAACTTCGGGCATCACTTCTGAATCGACGTATGGCTTTTGCTCTGGACCGCCAGAATCGAAGAAGGAGCGGCCAAGGGCGACGAGGGATTGCGGGTCCTCGCTTTTGGTCTTGAAGCCGAGCGCGCGGAAGGCGACGACCATTTGGCTATCGTCCTGGGCGATGAGGGCAGTGATGAGCCGGGCGTAGTTCAGGCGGAATTCGTCGGGGAGGGACTTCGAGAGCCCAAAATCGAGGAAGACGACGACCGGGCCGGGGAGGACGAGGAGGTTGCCGGGGTGAGGGTCGGCGTGAAAGTAGCCGTGGACGAGGATCTGCTCGCAGTAAGCCTCGGTCATGATCAAGGCGACTTCGTTGGCATCGATTCCGGCGGCTTCCAGGGCCGGGATGTCGGAGATTTTGATGCCTTCGATGAACTCCATGGTGAGGACCCGGCGGGCGGAGTGCTCCCAGATGATCTTTGGCACGCGGACATCGTGGCGATGGGCGAGGTCTCGGGCGATGCGTTCAGCGCTGTGCCCTTCGAGGATGAAATCGAGTTCGCGAGGGACGTCCTTGTTCATCTCGTTCATGAGGACGCGGAAATCGAAGTTGCGTTCGATGCGGGCCAGGATGCGGACGAGGATGTTGATGTTGCGGAGGTCGGTTTCGAGCACCCGATCGATGCCGGGATATTGGACTTTGACGGCGACATCGCGGCCGTCTTTCGTGCGGGCGCGATGCACCTGGGCGAGGGATGCGGCGGCAATGGGTTTCCGCGAAAAGCTGGCGAAGATTTCGCCGGGAGTGGCGCCCAACTCGCGCACGAGCGCGGCTTCCACTTCGGCGAACGGCCGCGCGGGGACCTGGTCCTGCAGGCGGCTGAGGACGGAGATGTACTCAGGTGGGGCAACGTCGGCGCGGCTCGAGATGAACTGGCAGGTCTTGATCATGAGGCCTTCCATCCGCGTGGAGAGCCTGTAGATTCGCTCGGCATTTTTTTGGTGGGCACGAGAATAGCGCCGATCGCGCTCTTTGGGGCTCAGTTTTTGGTTGCGCTGAATGCGCTTATAGCTCAAGTAGATAAGGAGGAAATTCCATCCCACGAGCAGGAAGCGTTCGATGCGGCGGTGTGGTGCGAGGGGCTGGGAGCCGGTCAGCGTTTGTGCCATGTGGTATCGATGGTAGCTTGGCCGGGCTGAAAACGGAACGCCATTCGGGATTGCACGCAAAAGGCCGGGACGAACGTCCCGGCCTCTATCAGTGGTTGGAGAGGAGCTAGGCCTTGATGCCGATATCGTCGACTTTCCAGGCGCCAGCGACATCCTTCCATTTGGTGGAGATGATGGCCTCGCCGTCGGCGTTCTTCATCACGATGTCGACGAGGTGGTCATCGCCTTCCTGACCGAGTTCCTTGAGTTCGAAGCCGGTAGCGGGGGGCTGGCCGGAGGCCTGCGCCTGGGATTGCATGGCCATGGCCTTGCCCATGCCGGCGGGGGTGAAGGCCATCATGAGGCCAGCGATGTTTTGCGCGATCAGGTCTTTTGCGAACTGGTCGGCGGTGTCCTTGAGGTCTGCCATGAAATGTCCTCTTTTCGGCCCGCTCAGTAGATTCGGTGCAGGCTAACGGGCGATGTCATGGTAGGGGAGGAGCGTGGGGTGTCAAGCGTAGGGGGCGGGCTGTTCTGTGGCGTTGATGCTGGTGGCCGCAGCCGTGACATAACGTGATCAACCGGTTGCACCTTCAGAGCGAGCCATCGAAACTAAGGGACGATCCCCGATAGCTCAATGGTAGAGCACGCGGCTGTTAACCGCGGTGTTCGAGGTTCGAGTCCTCGTCGGGGAGCCAATCCAATGGCTCAGCGAACCAGCCGTTTTGACGCGCAATTTCGTGGTTTTGGGCGAAGCGGGCGCAGGTCCCTCCGTAGATCTCCAGCACCAGTTCCCGGTCACCAAGCTCGGCCCGTTTGAGAAGCAGGCGCACCAGCTGCTTTTTTTCGAAGGGCCGAAGATGCGCGAAGACCCGGCCGAAGTCGTCTAGTCCCGTGCGGACATCGTCGGGGGTTACGGAGGCGCGGTCGAAGTCCCTCAGCTCACGCTCGGACTCCCGCAACGCCGTCTCCAGCTCCTCTCGCCGCGCGGCGAGGGCGGTCAGCTGGTCGTTGAGGAGGCCAGTTGTTTCAACCGTCGCGCGCGCCAGTCCGCGCACGACACGGCTCGCCTCGCCATCGACCGCCTGCAGGGTTCTTTTCGTCGACCGTATCCGCTTCTCTATCTCAGGTTTGCC